>DUKW01000175.1 GCA_013329105.1 Candidatus Methanomethylophilaceae archaeon
ATGACGATCCGTGGTATCCCAACGCTGTAAAAATCGGGATAGCTTATTCCGCTAAAGACAACATCATATGGTCAGGGACGCTGAGAACTGATGGGAATAACCCCCCCATTATCACCAGTTTCCGTATTGATGGACCCAACAGCAATGGCAGGAGTGTAGCCCGTGGAGACACAGTGGCTTTCACCGTTACCGTGAAAGATCCCGACGACGATGTCCAACATGTGGTTGCTGATTTCAATGCACTATTTAAGACTCAGGTAGGACAAACCACGCTGACTCAACAGGATTCCAACGAATGGGCAATATCCATGACTCCCGATGCTGATAACGGCACTAAGACCGTCGCGATAACAGCTACTGACTATAGGGGAAATCAAGACACGGAGCTATATCAAGTCACTATATTCACAAGCACCACAACAGGGGAAGGCGACGGTAATGGTGGTAATAATGGTAATGATACAGAACCGTATGACCCTACAGTACCTGGGGGTAATCCAGTGTCTTCTCCGGAGTTTTTCAATCCAGATCTGACAGAGGATTTCCTTATCTACAGCAGAGCGGACTGGAATTATTTTAAGGCAGAGGTAAATCGTGGGAGGCAAGCCCCTGATATTAACGAGACACTCTATCTCAACGCCGGGGACCAGTTTGTTTTGGTGTTCAAGACACATTTACTCCCAGGGCAATCGGGACATATCAATGAAGGCGAAGTGACGATATGGGACCCCAAAGATCCTTACGCTAGCGGCGAGATTCAAAGAAAAACAAACAGTCCGTTTACCACAGTACTCACTGTAACTGATAGCAATACAGGTATAGCATATGGTTACTCGGAATGCCCTCTTCTCTTCACAGATCGGATGAATCAGAGCGGAGCAAAAGTATACGCCCGTATAGTTGCAGGTCAAGGGAGTAATGCGCTAACGTATTGTGGGTACGGAATGATCAACAGCTTGACGGCGCCCACTGTAGAAACCTCTTCAGAGAATATGACAACCGATACCCTCTTTTTCAAGTCCGATGATGCTAATATTCGGATTAAAGTAAGGTTAGATGACGGAGCGGGTAAAGCTTGGTGGCCATGGGGCGGCGGTGCGTTTCAGTCAAACAACGGTGTTAATCCGGTAAAAGTTTTTAATGTCCGCGGGGAAAGTGTGGACCTAGCTAACAACCAGATATATCTGTTTCCCAAAGATCCGAACAGTAATACCTTTGAGTTCCAGATATACCGTAGCGACATATCGTCTCTCCTCCAGCCTGGCTGGAATACAATGTTCATATCAGTTAATTATATGGTTACTGACCCATGGGATGTGTATCTTTTCGCCCATAAGTTCTATGTGGAATTCTGAAGGGCTTAAAACAAATATTCCTTTTCCTATGCAGATAGCGTGATAGGCATAGTAATTCATGGTCCTGAGCCCGTTGACAGCGGCTATTTTCAAAAGATTGAGTCTCTTCTCCCTACTGTAGAACGTATAGTGATGGCAGGCACAACGGGTGCAACCGCTGTGATAGATGCAGGTCTTCAGGATAAAGTGGAGATACTCAGATACGAGTGCATCTCTGATGCCGTTGCCGATCTTATGTTTGAGTACGAAGCGGTTGTAATAGTAAATCAGGGCAAAACAATGGAGGGGTCTTTGCATTTGGCCTCGGTAGTGTCCTCACGCATCCCTTCTGAGGGAGGAGGCGTCGTCCTTTTCGATAATGGTTTCTTTGCCGTACTCCGCGAGGGGGGCGAGGAACTGCGGAGCCCTGCAGCATCTAAACTGGCCCTCTCCCCTAAAACAGTACCTCCGGTCGAGAAGTCATCAGTACGGGTTATACACGGTGTCATTCCTGGGGAGAGCATATGGGTCAATGGTAATGTGATCGGCCGTGCCGTAAAACCTAACCCTCGCATTTGGAAGGAGAACGATGTTTTGCATTTCGATGGAATTGAAATCAGAGAATCAGCATTGGCCCATGTAGGGGATTTCAATCCACTCGAGGTCAAGATTCGCAGTGGTAAGGTGCGGAGAACGCCATTCACCCCGCGAGCCATCTCTCTCAGTGGGTGCAAGGATATAATAATGGTGGACCATGATGCCGAGAGATGTCTGCGGCAGTGCAGCGGTGCCGCGTTAGCGGTGACTGTGGGTGATGACACAACTCATGTTGCAGGGGCTCTTCTATACCGTTTCTCTGTCCCAATTATAGGAATAGTTGATGGCGATGAGGATGGTATATGTGACGAAAAGACGATCATGCCGAGGTCCGTGATTATCAGAGTTGCACCTGGTACTGATGATATAGTTGGCAATAAGGTTAGAGCGGAGATTTTTGGGGGGAAGGAGCGAATAGATGAGGGCATCCCTGATGAAATAGTGATTAAAGTTATGGAGATTGCCGAACCATATCTGATCTCTGTCAAACAATGGTGAATGCGATACCTTGAATAAGTTGTAAGGTCAATGCTCTGTCTGGAAGGGGGATTAAATGTATTGGAGGGATGAATATGAACGTAAGGTCACGACCGCCCGTAGGGCCATTTCTCATATAAAAAGAGGGAGGAGCATCTTTATCGGTACGGGTTGCGCCTATCCTCTGGAGCTTACCGACGAACTCATAGAATATTCCGATAATCTTATTGATAACACGATAATCACCCCCTTTTCATTCTCTGCCGGCCCGTTCGCAGAAAAACGGCTCGAAGATCGTTTTCGTCTCAACTCCTTCCATCTGGGAACGGAGATAGAAGTCGCTATGAAGGCGGGTCGGGCTGATTACACACCATTGCACATGTCGGAAATCCCACGTCTCATAGAGGATGACCGAATACCGATAGATGTAGCGCTGATAATGGTCTCCCCTCCAGATATGCACGGTTTTTGTTCTTATGGTGTATCTGTGGATGTTACTAAGACTGCAACTGAGGCGGCAGAAATCGTAATCGCTGAGGTCAACAGACAGATGCCTCGTACACTAGGGGACTGCTTCATACACATAAAAGACATAGACTATGTGGTGGAGGTTGATTACCCCATCGCCCATGATCTTTTCCACGAGGAGGCATCTGATGACGTTATCAACATCATTGCACAATACGCAGCGACCCTGATCGAGGACGGTGCTACACTGCAGATAGGGATGGGTACAATACCAAATGCCGTTTTGCACTATCTAGGCGACAAAAAGGACCTTGGCGTGCACACAGAGATGTTCTCTGACGGTATAATAGATCTAGTTGAAAGTGGTGTCATTAACGGTAAACGTAAGACCGTCGATCCAGAGAAGATTGTCGCCTCATTCTGCATAGGCTCTGATAAGCTCATTGAGTTCGTTGACAACAACCCTCAGCTGGAGTTCCACCCCAGTAAGTATACTAACAATCCTATGATTATAGGCTCACAATATAAGATGGTGGCAATAAACTCAGCTCCGGCGGTTGACCTGACTGGGCAGATTACTGCTGATCGTGTGTCCGTGCCTTATGCATCCTCTCCTGGTGGACAGGAGGACTTCATAAGAGGAGCATCCTATTCGAAAAAAGGTAGGTCTATCTTAGTGTTGCCCTCTACTACATTAGATGGTAAACATTCTCGGATACTGCCAAGTCTGCCAGCTGGAGCGGGTGTCAGTTCGACCAGAGAGGATATACATTATGTGGTGACGGAATACGGTATTGCGCAGTTACGGGGCAAGAACATCATACAGCGGGCACTGGAGCTCATCAATATAGCTCATCCCCTTTTCCGCAACGAACTGTTTGATGCTGCGAAGGAGTTGAATTTCCTTCCTGAGGACCAAAGCAGTTTGCCATATAGAGGAAAGCTATATCCCCGTGAGTTCGAGTACTGGGAGGTATTTGACGGCCATGAGGCCCTTATCCGCCCCCTTCGTCCTTCTGATGAAAGTCTCTTGAGGGATCTTTTTTATTCCTTCTCAGATAAAACTATCTATCAGCGTTTCATGACCGTGAACCCTTATGTGGTAAGATCAGAGCTTAGAAAGCTTGCTAATCTAGATTATGACCTGCAGATGGCCTTTGGGGTATTCATACTGGATGGGGAAAGGGAGGAACTGGTCGCTGTCTCTCACTATGATAAGGATCCTAAAACGAATACCGCTGAGGTATCTTTTGTAGTAAGAGATGATTGGCAGGGAAAAGGTCTAGGGAAGTATTTATTGAACCTCATGATTCAAGCTGGTAGGAAAAACCGCATAAAGGCCTTCACAGCGAATGTTCTCATCAACAATACTGCAATGCTCAAATTGTTCTATGGCACCGGGCTCGATGTAAGGGCGGAGCTAAACGATGATGTGTATAACATATACTTTGAATTAGAAAAGGAAAAGGAATAGGTTTATGGTTTTTTCAGTCAGAGAGCTCTTCCCTTGATCAGTCTGTCAACGATCTCTGGCTCGGCTAGAGTACTGGTATCACCAAGGTCTTCATGCATGCCGCCACTGGCAATCTTGCGGAGAATGCGGCGCATGATCTTACCGCTACGGGTCTTAGGCAGTCCATCGGTGAATTGGATCGTCTTTGGTGTGGCGATCGGACCAACATCATGTCGGACCTTATTGATCAGCTCTTTGCGTAACTGGTCGCTGCCCTCGTAACCGTCTTTAAGGTTGACGAAGACATAGATAGCCTCACCCTTAATTTCGTCCGGGACAGGGACAACTGCAGCCTCCGCTACGGCAGGATGTCCGATCAGGGCCGCCTCGACCTCGGCAGC
>DUKW01000034.1:0-6435 GCA_013329105.1 Candidatus Methanomethylophilaceae archaeon
AGTCTTAGGATGGTTTCCCTTCCCCTTTAAAGTATTGGAAGATTGAAACGGCTTTAAAACCGATGCCTTTTTCTTTTTCCTTTTGTGCTACGAGGCTTTTCAATCACAGGAGATACGATGTTTCCGAATTGAAACAATAGCGTTTTAAGAGTGTTGAGCCATAAAACCGTGTATACAATGCATGTTTTTCGCTGAGAGGGTTGGGTCCATCAGTCTTTCTCTGAAAGCGAGTTCCAAACAACCAGCACTCTCTGGATAGCTGTCAGGTTACCAACGATGGCGAACCACAGCATCACGATCTCCATCCATGTGAGAGCGAAAGTATCCAAAGTCACGACACCGTAGCCGAGAACGATCATTAAGTACTGTATAAGAGGAAAGAGAGTCAACAGCAGTACCCTATCCGCCCTTCCTAACAGTCCGGCGTAGAGTCTCTTCGCCCCTACCGCCTGGGCCTGCGTTCCCATATAAGAAGTGAGCAGAACACCCACTAATGCTAAGATGCCCAGGTACGGGTTGCACCAACCGCTGACGGCCACGCCGCCTATCATGAACACGTCAGCATAGCGATCGAAAACATGATCGAGAAAATCTCCTTTCGCTGATGCCTTTCCTGAGAGCTTAGCCACCTTACCGTCGAGCGCATCGAAGAAACCGGAGAGAAGGACCAGGGCCGCCCCGGCAATCAGCAGGTAATCTACATCATAGCTAAGATAAAGCACAAGTCCGGAAATGAATGCCAGCACCAGGCCTGTCCATGATATCATGTTGGGATTAACGTCTTTCAGGCGCTCCGCTGCCGGTACGAGAATGAAATCCGCCTTGCTTCGATGCTTGTCTAGTCCCACGATGTCATCTCCTCGCTCCAATCTACCCTTCCCGGGCTCAGGCCGTCGGTTATTCCTTCCGTGATACCAACGAGCTTTCCCACCACATCCTCTGCAGATACGCCCGTGGTATTTATCTCATATACCTTCTTGCCTCTGATCAGCGATTCCACGAGGATCACATCCAGTATCTCGGCCATGACATTCTCCGTCAGCTTTTTCTCAGAATATCCTCTTTCCAGGAGCCGCTCCCTTAGGACTGCAGGATGACAGCGCAGCACGACGATAACATCAACATCCGTATAATGGCTGAGATGCCCTTCGATGAAAAGCGTGTTCCCCTCCAACGGTATACGCTGCAGTTCTTCCGTATCGACAAGGTAAGAATCCGACGCCTCGTCGTATTCTTTCTCAATACCGTGGGATTCGATGATCTGCTCGACACTCATGACTTCAAAGCCCTTGCGGCGGAGTCCCTCGGCTGCCACGGTCTTCCCTGTTCCCGGCGTACCCGTAATCGCTATCTTCATGTCGTTTTCCTGAAAAAGTCCCCGATGCTTTCGCATACCGTTCTGACTTCCTCCTCGCTGAGCGAGGGAAACATCGGAAGGGATATCGTCTGCTGCGAGACCCTCTCGCTTACGGGGTAAACTCCTTCGAAATAACCGTCAAATGCCGGTTGTTTGTGCACCGGCAAAGGATAGTGTATCGCTGTCGCTATTCCCTTTTCGTTAAGATAAGTCTGCAAGTCATTGCGATAAGAAGTTCTCACTGCAAAGAGATGGAAAACACCTTTCACTTTGTCATCGTTCATAGGAGGAAGCACGATATCGCCCATGTCCTTCAGGAGCCGTGCGTACAATTGAGCGTTGCGTATGCGGGACGCGTTCCATGCATCCAGCCTTTTAAGCTGTACTCTCCCTATCGCAGCGTTCACAGTATTGAGTCTCGAAGTGAAACCATGAGCGTCGTGAAGATAACGCTCCCTACGGCCGCAATCACGAAGTTTTCTGACCGTCATCGCGATATCTTCGTTATCGGTGGTTACCATGCCGCCGTCGCCACCTACGGTCATGTTCTTTGTCGGGTAGAACGAAAAACATCCGATTTCGCCTATAGCACCTACCTTTTTTCCTCCATACGATGCGCCGTGGGCCTGACAGGCGTCCTCCACGATAATCAGATTATTTTCTTCCGCAATATCTTTGAAATCATCCATTTCACAAGGCCGGCCGAATATATGCACCGGCAGAAGGGCTTTTGTACTCTCGGTAATCGCTCTTCTCGTTTCAAAGGGGCTGAGATTGCAGTCCTCCCAAATATCCGCCAGTACGGGTCTGCCTCCAGCATGCAGCACAGCGTTAGCTGACGCTATGAATGTGAACGGCGTAGTCACGACCTCCGATCCTTTCACGCCGGCAGCGATGAGCGAGAGTATCAGCGCGTCGGTTCCTGATGACACCGATACAGCATATTTCGTGCCTATGAATTGTGCGAATTCCTCTTCGAATTTGAAGACACTTTCTCCGTTGACCAGCGCCTCGTTGCGCAGCGCGTCACTGGCAGCGGCGATCATCTCCTCATCCATCGCCGGTTTGCATATCGGTATTCTTTCCATGCTCACTCCTTCCTCAGCGGCCTTGCCGGATTGCCCACCACCGTCTCACCAGGAGCGACGTCTTTGGTGACGACCGCACCGGCGCCCACCATGGCGCCGGCGCCGATAGTGGTTCCGCAGAGTATCGTCGCACCGGCGCCGATCGATGCGCCGTCCTCTACTTTTGTTTCCAACACAGACCAGCCGCCTCTTGCACGCGGCATCTTGTCGTTGGTGAACGTCACCCTCGGACCGATGAACACATCATTACCTATCGATACCCCTTGCGGAATATATGTAAAAGACTGCACCTTGCAGTTGTTGCCTATCGATACATCTCTGCCGATCTCAACGTAAGAACCTATCCTGCAGTCGCTTCCTATGCTGCAGCAGAAGAGATTGGAAAAGCTCCATATCACCGTTCCCTCTCCGATCTCGCAGTTGTCTACGATTGTATATTTACCTCTGATCTCCATCCTTCTCCCCTCAATGATCCTCTTCGCGCTCTTGTATTTACACACATGCTTATGGATTTAGCTTTGGAACGCGGCGGTGTAGGAGCGCCGTACCGCATATCATCAGGAATAAGTAAAAAACGAGGAGTATGGAGACTGTGAGAGCCGAGGCAAAGGCCAGAAATAAGAAGACTTGAGAAGGTGCCTGATAAACGCTTTGAGTGCCCAATATGACCAGGATCCCAAGGTACGAGAGAACGGCGACAACGAAAGCAGCTGATACAAAACTGATCACGCTTTTACTCTTCTGCTTATAACTTATCCTCATAACGAAGTCCAGTAAGAGGAGTTTCGAAACCCTATAGATATATTCAGGATACTTTATCTTCGACTTCTCATCGCCGTATCTGGCTGGTATTGGTACGTCCTTCACCACAAAACCGTACATGTTGAGGCGGGTAAGCAGGTCGTTGCAGTAGCCATACCAGGCAAATATTTCTTCCGGGTCCAAGCGTTTGAACACGCTGTTATCTATTGCAGTATATCCGTTCTGCGGATCGCTTATGTGCCACAGGCCCGACGATATCTTCGTAAGGAGCGTGAGTAAATTGTTTCCTAACAGTCTCCAGCGGCTCATGCCGCGGTATGAGTCCTTACCGCTGAGACGGTTTCCTTTTGTGTAGTGTGCCTCGCCGTCGATGATGGGATCGAGCAGGGACGGCAGGTAGGCGGGATCCATCTGATTGTCGCCCGCCATCACCGCGGAGATATCCAAGCCTTCCTCGGTCGCCGCTTTGTAACCGAATACGATGGCAGAGCCCACACCTCCGTTGCTTTTGTTAATCAGTCTTATCCGCGGGTCCTTTGCTTTATACTCTTCGACGATGTCTGCTGTCCCGTCGGTTGAGCCGTCGTTGACGACGAAGACTCTGTCAACATAATCAGGTATCGACTCAAGGGTTGCTCCGATGAGTTTCTCTTCGTTATAGGCAGGAACGACCACCGCTATGCTCTTACCACGATACATGGCAGACCTCCATTTGGCATTCAACACAACCATTATTGATATACGTTAGCGTGTTATAATATAATGGAATAAAAATGTATAAACGGGACATTAGTAGGAGGCTGGAAGGCTTTGACTATGAGGATGGGAGTAATAGGGACTGGCTCCATGGGAAAGAACCATGCCAGGATATATGCAGAGATGGGTGTGCTTGCAGGCATCTACGACGTGAACGACAAGGCTGCCAAGGAGATCGCCGACAAATATGGAATAGAGCACCACAGTTCCGTTGAATCGTTGCTCAAAGCCGTGGACGGCGTATCGATCTCCACCCCCACCAATACCCATCACGAGATGGCTTTGAAATCAATAAGTTACGGAACGAACTTATTGATAGAGAAGCCTTTTACCGGTGATGTAAACGCTGCGGCCGAGATATGCGAGCTTGCTGAGAAGGAGAGTCTGGTTCTCTCCGCGGGCATGGTGGAACGCTTCAATCCGGTAGTGAGCGAGGCGAAGAAACAGCTTGACAACGGCCGCTTTGGCGAACTAATCACCATATCGTCACGGAGGGTGTCCTCAATGCCATACCGGATCAGGGATGTCGGCGTAATCCTTGATTTGGGCATACATGATGTGGACGCCCTCGTATATCTTGCCGGCTCGAAGGCAAAGTCCGTATACTGTGTGGGAGGCAGTTTCAACGGCAACACGTTCGAGGACCATGCGAGTATCGTCATGGTCCTGGAGAACGGCAAGAGCGCGCATGTGGAGGTGAATTGGCTGACACCCATGAAAGTTCGCAGCGTTTATATGACATGTTCGAAGATGTACGCCACGATAGATTATATGTCCCAGATGATCTCCACCTCCACCTCCCGTTTCGTCGGCAACGCCGACGCTCCGGGATTCGGGTCCCCATGGGAATTCGATTCGCGTGAGACCTTCCTCAGCAAGGAGGAGCCTTTGAAGAGAGAATTAGAGAACTTCATGGCTTCAATAAAGGGAGAGGCGAGGGCGCTGGTCAGCGGCTGGGATGCCGTAGAAGACCTGAAGGTCTGCCATGCTGCGTTACGCAGCATGAGAGAGAATCGGGTCATCGAGATCTGACCCATCAGCGCTGATTCAGGTCCGAATGCGTTGGCATCTATCATCTTCGATCATTCCGTTGGACTGCCGAGAACGCTGACGCCTTCTCCGCTCCCTTGCACAAAGCCTCTATATCTATGTGCTGAGGATGCAGTTTTTCAACGAGAAAAATGATAACGAAAGGA
Organism: Candidatus Methanomethylophilaceae archaeon; assembly: GCA_013329105.1. GTDB lineage: Archaea > Thermoplasmatota > Thermoplasmata > Methanomassiliicoccales > Methanomethylophilaceae > UBA9915 > UBA9915 sp9915u. The sequence continues at coordinate 5,160 of DUKW01000034.1, forward strand.
TAGTACGTTTTGAGAGCTTTGAGAGACTGGCCTTCTTAATTTCCTATTATGCACAGCTTGTTCCTGTCATCGCTTTACAAAAAGTCCACATCAGTCTTCAGACGCGGCCCTTCCCAATGCCGTAATATTCGAGACCGGCGCGCTCCATTTCCTCACGGTTAAAAATATTTCTACCGTCGACGATTATCATACCGTTGCTGAGCTCTTTCAATCTTTCAGGATCTAGCTCCGAGTAGCAGCTGTGGTCGGTCACGAAAACGGCGCAGTCAGCGTCTTTAAGCGCATCGTCCGCCTCACGGTAAAGAGGCACGCCAAGCTCTATCTTCACGTACGGATCGTGCGCTACCACGTCGTACTTAGGTGCGAGCTCATCTATTACCTTCAGCGCCGGCGAGTTCCTCGTATCGTCGGAATCGGCTATGAAGGCAACACCCATTACCGCTACCTTCGCTTTCCCCTCTCCTCTTGCCTCCAGTGCACCTACGGTCATCTCTACGAGATGATGGGGCATCATCTCGTTGACACTCCTGGCACCGCTGATTACTTTCAGCCCTTCCTTCTTTACGTTGGCGAGAAGAAGCCATGAATCTTTGGGCAGGCAATAGCCGCCCACGCCCGAGCCGGGTATGTGCATGTCGCGGAAAGGGCAGCTGTTTATGAGCCTCCTCACCTCAAAGACGTCCGCTCCCAGCTCTTCGCATATCAAGGCCATCTCGTTGGCGAACGCTATCTGCACGTCTCGGTAGGCGTTTTCTCCTGTTTTACAGATCTCAGCGTTGATGAGACTGGTGATGAGTATTTCGTTCTCGATAAAGGTGGAATAATATTTCAGCGCCGTCTCCACGGAACGTTCGTCTAGTCCCCCGAGGACGCGCTTGTATTCTTTAAGGTTAGCGAGGAGTCTGCCTGGCATTACTCTCTCGGGACAATGCACCACTGAGAAATCCTTGCCAGCCTTCATACCGCTGCCTTCCTCAAGCAGCGGTATCACTAGCTCTTGCATCGTACCAGGAGGGATAGTTGACTCTATCGACACCAAGACCCCCTCCTTCATATTGGAGGCAATACTGCTGACTGCCGAGCGCAGCGAGTGCAAGACAGGTCTTTTCTCTTCGTCTACGGGTGTGTCCACACATACAACGATCAGATCCGCATCCGCCAAGGAAGAGAAGTCGGTGCTGGCTATAAGCATCCTCTTTTTCACGAGTTCGCGCAAGAGCTCTGCGAGACCGGGCTCTTTACCTCCGATGGGGCAGTCACCCCTGTTAACCGCTTC
>DUKW01000034.1:6612-7433 GCA_013329105.1 Candidatus Methanomethylophilaceae archaeon
ATTAGCCCTTTCCATGACCTGTTCCCAGGAAGGGATCGCGGTAAGTGCTCCCTCTTCCTCCACTGCGAACGATGCAGCAGCCGCCCCCGCGGCTGCTGCGTCGAGAATACTCATTCCTCGGTAAAGCGCGTTGTAAAAGGCAGCGCGGTAAGCATCGCCTGCACCGGTCGTGTCAACAACCCTCTTCGCTTTAACGGCCGGTACGCTAATCTCATCGCCACCGATGTAAACACTGCTGCCAGCGGCGCCTCTGGTAACTAACACCAGATCTACAGGAAGATCCTTTATGTCCTCAACAGAAGCATATTCGAGCATCGCATCGATTTCATACTCATTAGAAAACAATATGTCCGCATGCTCAAGAGCGGCACAGAACATCTCTCTGTTCCAGATACGGCGGGTTTCTTGCGCCGGGTCAAAAACCAACTTTGCACCGCTTCTTTCTAAGAGAGCCATCACCCTCAGGTAGTATGCCGGATTGCCGGTGGAGATGTGAACATAGTCCGAATTTTCCGCCATCTCCGTCATTGCCCTTTCCGGATTGGCGTTTCCCAAAGGACCTTGGAAGAAACAGGTCATCTGATCGCGACTCCTATCATTAATAATCAGCGCCATAGAGGTATCCCAGCCGGCGATCGCGATCAGCTCATCCGTCATCAGGCCTTTGGATTCCATGAACTCCCTATACTTGGAGGGAAAATCATCACCGACACAGGACGATATCGCTGTAGGCGCGCCCATCGCCGCGGAGAGGGTGGCGATATTCGCTCCCGTACCGCCGAGACATCTTTTTTTTCTCAATATGTCAACGGAGCTGTTTA
>DUKW01000054.1 GCA_013329105.1 Candidatus Methanomethylophilaceae archaeon
GTCTTGACGATAAAAGCCGTTCTTTAGCCTTTTCCAATTCAATGAGCAGTGTCTCCCTGTCGCCACGGTGTTTCTCTGCCACTTTGCATAGCGCAGCCACACCAGCGCGTGCGATTCGTCCTGCGCCGCGGATCTCCATATGCTCTATAGCTCTAGCAGTGTCCTCGACGTCCTTAATCACGACGCAGTTATTGTTCTGTGTCATACAAAATGCTTTTTAATAATAGGAAAAAGTTGGTATGAAATGGGACCGACTCACTGACAACACTGGCCAGAAGAAATTATATAGGCTGTAATATCTTCTTCCGTTCGTAATGATAGCTACCCCTAATATATCAGTGGAGTCCCTGGGATGGAATATAGGGATGCTCCAAGGGTTTGCGTGGGATGTTATTTCATTGTTTTTAATCCTTTTTTTAATCACAATAGAGTTGTATAATGCTTATGATGGGGTACGCACAAGTATCCTCAGGTCAATGTATTATGTGGTTATCCCTTTGCTGTGGGTGTTCTCGTTCGGCTTAATTTATATGGTCATCGAAATGCTTTAACTGAGTAGACACTGGAAACTGATAAATAAAGACCTACACCATAACACGCAAGGAGATAGATATGTCTGCAGACAATACGGTGTTCATAGGTAAGAAGCCCACGATGAATTATGTACTGGCCGTTGTTACGCTATTTAAGAACGGGAACGATAAGGTGAACATCAAGGCCCGTGGTAAGGCTATATCTCGTGCCGTCGATGTGGCCCTCATAACACAGAGACGATTCGTTACCGATGCGACAATCGAGGACATTAAAATCATGACTGAAGAGGTACCTACAGGTGATGAGGACTTAACAAAGGTGTCTTCCATCGAGATAATCATGGGGCGTCAGGAATAAGTGCGATCCTCTCCCATATTTTGCGCGTCGTCTCAATGCCTCTGCAGAGATAAATAGCCCCTAGGACAGCCTCGAAGGCCCCGGCAAGCATGCGGTCGCTGAGCTCGTTGTGAGCGGCACTGGTCTGGACCAAAGACCCGAGCCCTCCACAGCGCTCCCTGACCATTGCAGCCAGTGCATTGTTGGATATCAGGTTCTGTGACTTCTGGGTCATATCTCCCTCGTTCAGATTTGTATTGATGTATAGGTGCTCTCGTACCATCAATTCCAATACGGCGTCGCCTAAGAACTCTAGACGCTCGTTATCCTCTAACACTATCCTCCGGTCCCTCTGCTCGTTAGCATAACTGTCATGTCGTAAAGCCATATCTGTCAATACGAGAAGCTCATCTGTTGCATCCTCGATTAAGAAAGGCCACGCCTCTATCTGCCGGCGTATACTGTCCATGCGGTGCAACGCACTCATCAACAGCTGATACTCAGTCCTATTTGTAATTCTTTTCGCAGCAATAAACTATTATGCAGCCAAGTCATATTAGTGCTGATGGCCCGAGGGGTGCGGATAAAAGGAGCTAAACATACATCCAAGCGGCAAGAAAAGGAGCTGATCCAGAATGCCATTGAGCTTGCGAAAGAGCCAGATCTGCTGCGTCCCCGTTGTATTGGGGGATGCCGCCGCTGTCATTTTGATAAGACCTTCAAAAAGATAGCCGGGCTTTCGACTATCATCGACGATCCGGAGAAACTCATCAAGGCAGCATCCAGAGGTTCAGATTCCCTGGTCAAGGCATATGCGGCTACAGTCTCTCTGGCAGCTGCTGGTAAAATACCCTATTTGGCTACGGCTAAGATGCCCTCTGGTGACATATCATTTGCCGTGAGAGGGAAAGTGGGCCAGGATAAATTGATAGGTGTTCAGTATTTTGACGATCCAGATATTAGACTTCTAGCCTATACAGATGTAAGCAAGAGAAGAAAGCTCAGGCTGTATTCGCTGGAGGACGAAGTGCTCTGCTCTGACAGGGCAGGTATACCCGCAGAGTATGTCGAAGAAAGAATCGCCGCATCGCCGTATGAGCTCGAAGACGGCTCCTGCGGTCATGAAGTCTCAGGAACGCTGGTCCTGACTTATGCTGGAGGGGAGATTAGAGTCTTACGTGATTGTGCTAAGGATTTCAACCTTTTCCATCACATGATAGCCCGTATGACATCGCCCGATACGCTGCATGAGATGAATTTTTATGTGATTCACAGCTTTCATGATTTTGAGTCCCCCAAGCTCGATGATTTTCTGGTTGACGATGATCTGCGGGAGGCTTATCTCAAGGGTAGACTTAGTGACCGAAAACTAATCGACGAAGTGCTGAAGAGGCGCTCCCAAGCGATGAGGCGCTCCGGCTCGGCGATACTCATAATAGGTGATAAGAACTACGGTAAGGACATTGAGGCCTTCCTTCAAGATCTGCGTGGTTCCGACGAGGAGAAGGAAGTATTGCGCCGTTTTCTTGAAAACAATTTCACTGCCGTTATGGTCAAGGGGGACCGTTGTAGTGAAGCTATAAGTCAGTTGTGGGAGGAGCACCATGAGGATTTAATCTTGGCTGCCTCATCTCCGGAAGTGTTGGAAGAAATGGGGGACGTTTCGAAAATGAACCCCGTCAAGGCAGTGCAGGAAGCCATCATGCGCCAGCAAGCCAAGGGGATCCTTGCTGATATACCCGTGTTCAGGAACCTTGGAGAGGTTGGCGGTTTTGCTGACCGTCTTGCCCGGGCATACAAGGTCGGAGGGCCGGCGGCGGTGAAGAAGGTGGCAGAGTCCGATACCCAAGGATATCGCAAACGCGCTGTGGGACTGGCATTTTTGAGAGTGGCGGGGGAGTCATCGAACCTTTGGCATTATACTAGTGAGGAAGCGGATTTCGCTGTGTTCTTGGAGGACTTCGCCCGTGCTATGATTGATGCGAAGGGAGAAGACTACCGTGATGCATTGGCGAACATGATAGTGGCATCCGGCTCTGGGGAAGAGTCACCTCAGTCGTAAACTTTTATGTCGGCAACATAGTGGGAGACAGACGGTGCGAATGACTTTACCTCGCGTAAGGTCTCGACCTTATATTCTCTGCCGCCTGATGATAGTGTCAGGTCTCTTGTTAAGGCATGCGGCATTTCCTTTACGTTGTACGTCTCATGGAAATGTATAACCCCTCCGGGTGCCACGAGCTCAAATCCTTTCCATAGGAAATCACGAGTACCTTTTAGATAACCCATGACGACTCGGTCTGCTATTCCTGCCAGCGGCAGACTCCTGTTGTCGCCCAAGACCGGACACACCTTTCCCGTAACGTCGTTGAGTCTGATGTTATCCTGGAGGTATTTGAAGGCCACAGGGTTTTTCTCGCAGGCATAGACCATCTCTGCACCGGTGTACTTCGCTAAAGGGAGGGTGAAATAACCGATGCCAGCGAACATATCCACAATGATCTCTCCTTTGCAGTCAAGCTCCCCCATGCGGGCTCTTTCGTCCACGTTGCCTGACGCGAACATGAGTTTGCATACATCCATCTTGTACAATATGCCGTTCTCCAGACGCACCGATTCTGAAGTTTCGCCGTATATAAGATCAACCGTAGGTTGGCGGAACTCCCCTTTTACCCCACCGCGGTCAACACAAACAGACGACACACCCAAGGCTTTTGCATAAGCCCTCCCTATTTCTTCTTCATGCTCTCTCAGACGTTCGTCCAAGCGTATGATAGCCAGATCCCCGAACAGCTCCCATTTATGGGGGAGCAGGCGCATCTTTTCTTCAGGAAGGTCAAGAGCTTTTTGTATCAGTCGATGGGGGCTTTCGTCCTTACGGCCATGGGTCTCACCCTCGATTACCTTTAGCCCTATGCTGATGCAGTATTTCTCCCCAGCCTCATTTACGGGGATCAGTACGATCTCTTCGGATCTGGATATCTTGGCGTTGCGCACAATCATGTTATGATGTAAGAGATCCGCGACCGTTTCTGCGGCAAGTTCGCGGGGGACCAATGCCAACCTCATCCTTCACCTCATGAGCATTGCCATAAGCAAACGGGGCGAGAGCCTGAGCAGGCCAGGAGCCATGCGCAGAATGTGGGGGGCGAGCTCGCTGGGGTGGTCAATGTCTCCCGAATTTAGGATTTCTGAGATATCAGGACGATCTACCATCTCTGCTACCCTGTTCATCTCGTCATCACCGATGCTGGTGTATATCTGTCTGAGTCGGTAACCATTGCCCAGTTCCCTTCCCAAAACGCCCCTCCACCGCTTCTCATAACGCTTAAGATATGAAGCATTGAGCTTGTTTAACCGTAGCGCCTCATTGGCAGTCTCGACCAGGCATCGCACAGCCGTCAATCCGGGTTGAAGCCCTCCCCCAGATACCGGTTTCACTTGTCCCGCTGCATCTCCTACGAGGAGGGCCCCGTCGGAATACGTTCTGCCACGTCCGCCTAGCGGTATCTTGCCGCTATGGCGCGCGATCACTTTGATGTCCTCAAGCCCTAATTTTCTTAGGAAATTATGAAGATATGAGGAGGGTGGCCCATACTCCCATGCCACACAGAGCCCCACGCGGGTGAAGTCTCCGCAGGGCATCCTCCAGGCGAAGAAGCCTGGTGCCACCTTCCTTCCGATATGGATGTCTACGAGATCTGATCCATCAGGGAGGGCAATGTCTACTTGCATACCTCTTACCCATTCCCGAGGGGGCCTCGAGCCTATATCATCCGCGACCCTTGACTTCTGTCCATCGGCTCCTACGAGTAAGCGGCATTTCATATCGCCTCGATCCGTGTGAATATGGTTATAGTTGTCATATCTGCGGCCTAGATAGCGGTGTTTGTAGAGAAAATTGGCACCGGCGTCCCGGGCCTTTTCAGCCAGCTCCTGATCAAAGGCAGCCCTATCAATGACGACGGCTTTCACGTCGGGGGACATGACCGAAAGGCGCCGTCCGTCTGGGAAATGTATATATGCCCCCCTGAAAGCATTTAAAGGCTCCTGTCTAGAACCTGCTAGTTTCATCACCACAGGAGAGACAAGACCTGTGCACTGAATAGGCAGGCCGCTGACATCATGCTCTTCGAGCACGGCAACATCCCATTCTCTGCTCAACATGGCGGCGGCGGCACTACCAGTAGGACCACCTCCCACTATGATAACATCATGCTTCATGGGCCATCAGTGTTTCTTTATTTTTCCCCAGTCGGCAAGGAACTTATCTATTCCCTCGTCTGTTTTAGGATGAGATACCATCTTCTTCAACACATCGTAAGGTATGGTGGCTATGTCTACGCCGATTGCTGCAGCCTGGGCCACATGTAAAGGATGACGTATGCTGGCGGCTATGACCTCAGTATCGAAGTCATAGTTGTCGAATATATTCATGATGTCCGCCACCACATCCATCCCTACATGGCCGATATCATCGAGACGCCCTACGAAAGGCGATACGTAACGGGCACCGGCCTTTGCTGCTAGGAGAGCTTGCTGGGGTGAGAAAATTAAGGTCATATTCACATCGATACCCTCCTCATATAGAATCCGTGTGGCCTTAAGCCCGTCGACGCAAATAGGCAGTTTTATATTGATGTTAGGGTGGATCTGAGACAGCTCAAGGCCCTCTCGCACCATACTCTCTGCATCCATACTCACTGCCTCTGCCGATATGGGGCCATCTACGATTTCAGCTATCTCAGCTACCACGGTCTTGAAGTCTTTTCCTTCTTTGGCGATAAGGCTGGGGTTGGTAGTAACACCATCCAGTATTCCCCAGCTTTTTATCTCTTTTATATGATCGATGTTAGCGGTATCGATAAAAATTTTCATATTATTTCCTCCATAGGAAACCCTTCTTTTTTTCCTTACGCTCCATTACCTTTCGGGCGCTCACCACTATGTCCTCCTTAGTAAGGCCATATTTAACCATTAATTCATCCGGTTCTCCCGACTCACCGAAGCTGTCTCGGATGCCGATCCTCGCTAGAGGATAACTGCCAACTTCACTGATGCATTCTGCCACCGCTGATCCTAAACCACCGATTATACTATGCTCTTCAGCAGTGACTACACAGCGGGTACGCTCTAGAGACTCTAATAACGTAGAGATGTCCAGCGGTTTGATGGTGGATGCATTTATAACCTCCGCAATCACACCATCTTCTTTGAGGATTTCTGCAGCCTCTAAACAGACGGAGACCATCTGTCCGCTGCCCACAAGCGTGACGTCTTTCCCCTTCTTCATGACGGTGACTTTGCCGATCTTAAACGGTGCGCTCTCTTCGGTCACCATAGGAAAGTCGCTGCGTCCCATACGAATGTAGCAAGGGCCATC
>DUKW01000078.1 GCA_013329105.1 Candidatus Methanomethylophilaceae archaeon
CGGAAAGATCCTACGGACTGCCTCTGACACCTTCTCCCCACTCTCGCTGGGGTAGACTGGGCACCTCACCGTCACCTTAGGCATATCTTTGGTGATAGAAAAGAAACTATTTAACGAATCAGCTGTACTCCCGTGATGTGCGAACAGAGATCATTAGAGAGGCCGCAGAGCACGGCGTTTTATTGGCCCCTGAGCTCACAGAGCTTTGCCTCTCTCAGGACGACCCGTTAGGTTTTGTAAAAAACCTCCTTTACTCTGTGCCTGATAAGTTCTACATAAGCTTAAATGACATTCCTCAGAGGGATTTTGGAGATGTTCTTCCTCAATCAAGCCCCATGAATGACCTTCCCCACGCGGCACCGGTACGACAGCGCAGGGGAGAGATAAGCATAGTCCCGGGCACTGACATCACTGGTGAGTCCACTTGTGAAGGGAAGATAGCTGACTTCCAGAGATATTTCCAGAGCCGCTACCGCTCCCTACGCAAGATATTGGAGAGAAGAAGAGAGCTGGCAGGGGCACTGCCCATCGAAAGGGCTATGCATATGGACCGTGAGGTGATCGTAATTGGCATGGTGGCCGATGTCAGCAACACGAAGAACGGACACTGCATGATTATCCTGGAAGACGAGAGCGGCGAATGCAAAGTCTTCATTAGCAAGGACTCCCCCCTCATAACTCAGGCTGTAGTGCTGGATGAAGTGATTGGAGTGGTGGGAAAGCCTACACAGAGGAAAGAAATGCTCATCCCCCAAAGGATTGTCTATCCAGACATTCCCATGGAGAACAGAATGAAACCGAGCGATTCCTGCTCGCAGATCGGATTCCTCAGCGACATCCATGTGGGCAGCTCTACTTTCCTTCAGGACCACTGGGACAGGATGATCGGATGGTTGAAGACAGAATCTGAGAAACTGGATCTCAACTACCTGGTGCTGCCGGGGGATGTGGTGGACGGCATAGGCATATATCCCGGTCAGTTTGATGAGCTCACCATCGACAACATCTACAGGCAATACGAAAGACTCTCAGAGCTTCTCAAGGAAATACCTGACCATATCACAATTGTGCTCCAGCCTGGCAACCACGATGCGGTCCGCCCGGCGGAGCCTCAGCCGGCTCTGCCGGAGATCTTCAGCAAAGATTTCGACTCTAACATAATACTCGCCGGCAATCCCGTCTATCTGAAGGTGGAGGATAGGACAATACTGAGCTACCACGGCCGGAGCATAGACGATTGGGTCTCATCGGTGCAGAGCCTCAGTTACGATCAGCCGCTTGATGTGATGGTAGAAATGCTCAAGAGAAGGCATCTAGCCCCCATATACGGAAAGAAGACGCCTCTTTCGCCTGAGAAGAAGGATTACCTCGTCATAGACCCCGTGCCTGATATATTTGTGACCGGCCACGTCCACGGCGTCGGTCATTCTGAGTACAAAGGGGTGAAGATAATAAACGCCTCCACATGGCAGTCTCAGACCGAGTTCCAAAGAATGCACAACTTCAACCCCCAACCGGCAATCATGCCCATGGTCCATCTCGGCACCGGCAAGGTAACGATGATGGACTTTAACTGAAGCGTCCGTTCTCCTGAACGGATTCCAAACCGTCCCGTATCCGCTCCCAATGGCTGCCCTTCCAATAGATCTTTCCGCATTCGCGGCAGCGATAGAAATGATCATGGCTAAGGTAAGTATACTTCGGCACCCTGCCGGCTACTTCTTCTCTCTCTACTATGTCCAGCTCGCCGTTGCATAATGTACAGCGACCCTTCTCACGATCAACACGGAGGCCCAACTCCTCTATGACCTTGGCAAGCTGCCTGTCAAGGTCGTTCTCGTCTATGTACATCGAATAAGGATAGCGGCGATGGAGTTCCTTGTCCCTGGTGAGTAGAAAACGACCTTCCTCTCTGGCAACGCGGATTATTTCATCATCGTCCACATCGCGCAGATAGAGTGTGTCCTCACCGATCATCCTCAACCATCGTGCGAGGGAGCCGAACATCTCATCGCAGATGAAGCGCATGGTGTCAAATCCTCCACAAAATAAATAACGTTCACCCTTCCATCGATTCCTCCCCTTAGAGGTCTGAGAATCCTCTTAAATATTCCTTCGTTCTGCTTAGAGAGGCGCCATCGTGCTGGCTCTTTCCGCCGTATTAAGCATACTTGACAGCTGCATTATTATGGGACAAGACCAAAATCTAAAAGGAGGAGGCCTGCCCAAGGCATTAACCGCAGCGGATCTAAGGAAGATGCTCGCCTGCGCTGCCGGTACCGACAAAAGTTAAGGATCTTTGGCAACGATAGGATGCCATAGTGTTTAACCGGATGAACTCAGCTGAAGTCTTCGAGGCTCCGCTGCGGCTCGTTGCCTCCTTTAGACAGCAACTCAGCGAGACTTTTCTTCATCTCTTCCAAACGCGCCTGCACCGCAATATCTTTCATTCCCTCCATAAAGCCGGACATATCTCCTCGATCGGCCTTCCTCAGGGCGTTTGTGTAGTCCGTTCTCTGATCGGCGTTGATCACCGATCTGGGGAAACGTTCAGCAATACACATCTGCTGCATGATCTCCCGCGCCACTAAGCCGTTGCCGTCGGTGAAGGGTGCGATGCGCAGGAAGCTGTGGTGGAAAAGACATGCGAGCTCGAAGGGGTGCCACTCTTCCTTCAGGCCACTGTAGTACCCGTCGATGGCCTTCTGCAGGTCGCTCTCGATGTCACGATAGCTGCTCACCCTGTATTCTTTGCCGACTATCATCTCTGAATCTGTACGACGGAACTTACCTGGTGATTCCATCCCTGCTCCGCGGAAAAGCAGTGAATGAATGCGACGAACGTTCTCTACCGAAAAAACTCCCCTCTCTTTGCGGCGAAAGTCATCCATACGACGTAAATTATTGATGATCGTCGCTACGTTGTAAGGCATGCCGCCACGCTCGTTGTATCGTAAAAGCCTCTCCACTTCTCCGAGATCCGCTTCTATACCATCGATGCTCAACGAACCGTGGATGTAATGGGCCTCGAGGTTTATCCGGAAGAGCCGTTTCTCCTCCTTCGTCATATACTTAAGAAGCGTTTCTTCAGTGAACCTCATTTCCTCTAGTTCTCTGAGTTGTTCCCTGTCCAGGTGTCTGGGCCTGTAATCATTGATACTGAGGTCGGCTTTCTTAGCAATGGCCCGGGTCTCCAGATCATAAGCATATTCTAATCGGGCTGCGCCAAGGACCTGGTTGCTCGGTTTCTTCATACCTAGATATTTTTTGACCTTACCCTTTCGGCGCCCTACCCTGACGTCCTTGGCCAAGTAATACTTGAATTTACCGGAAGGCGTCCTTTGGATTTCCAGACGATAGCGGGGGCGGACCACGAATCTATGATGTATTTATTACACTATAATAATTTCATAATGGTTCCAATCAAAATGGAGCGCACTATACCCCTTATGTTAGCTCCTATCAAAATCTGATAAAAACATCCACTCTCTATCAACCGACAGATTGTTTAAAGACTGGCTGCTAACGGCTGGATTTAAAAGTACTACGTAACGCTATCACTGTTTGACTGATCTTAGTAAAGGCATCGAGCAAAGCCTCTATGTTTCACTCCTGAGCGATGCGTGTGCTCATCCTTTCTGGGAGCAAATGAACACTTCTTGACAGGGGCAATCCCTGACGGCAAAGATACGATCACCGACAGGCCCCCTTATAAAATGCCTAATCCTCTGCGACAGCTGCACTGGAAAAACAAATATCTTTGATTTGAAAAACAATATACTGGAAAGGGTTTTATGCTAGGAGGAGCCAAGCGATTATGAGGAAACCGAGGACCAGCATGAATAGAGACACCGTCCATATGAAGGTGAACAGCCGGGCCCTCTTCTTAGGATTTTCCCAAATCTTTCTCATCCGCTCTTCGATCATCCTTCAGCTCCGGCCTCAGCCTTCTTCTTAAGATGCTTGAGACGAGTAATCTCCTCTCTTTCCATCTCATCCAGGCGGAACTCGATGAAGGCTTCCGCTTCCTTCATCTCCGGGATCACCTTGAACTCTAGCGCATTGACGCGGCGTTTGGTCTTCTCGATCTCGTCAAGAAGCTTCTTCATGGTTGTCTCCACCTCTGCCGCCTCGACCATAGTCTCCAGGAGCTTTTCGAAAGCCCTTGCCGCATCCTCGATGTACATCGAGGTGGATATCACGCCGTAACCGCGCTCCACCAGCGGCGTGTGTACTGCCTCTGCCTCTATTTTTGGAACGATCAGACCCATGATACTCTTGTTGCGGATTTTCACCTGAGGATCCGATTTCAGCGCATAGGCTGCGGACTTGACTGCGAGTGCTCCATCCACTGCGAGGGCGATGTCGATCTTGGTGATGGCGTCCTCGTAGTCCTTCACAACACGATCACGCATTTCCCTAGCCTGTTCCATAATCTCGAAGAACTCGATGATGAGACCGTCCCTCTTCATCTTCAGGATCTTGTATCCACTCTCAGACAGCTTGATCCTCTTCTTTACCTCCAGTAAGACGGAGCGGGTGGGAGTGATCTCTTGTGATGGCATCGGCTCATCCCTTCTTAGGCAGATACTTCTCTATGTACTTGCGGTCTATTCTCGTCAGCTGATCGACGGGCAGATCGGCGAGTATCTCCCAGCATATGTCAAGGGTTTGTATGATGTCGCGGTCCTCGTCGTGCGCCTGGCGCACGATACGGTCCTCAAAGACGTCGGCAAACTCCAAGAACTTGCGGTCTCTCTCCGAAAGGGACTCCTTGCCTACAATGGCCACCAGACCGCGCAGGTCTTTACCCTCGGCGTAGGCGGCATAGCACTGGTCGGAGACCGCTTTATGGTCTTCGCGTGTCTTGCCCTTACCGATACCGGAGTTCATCAGCCTGCTGAGCGAGGAAGAAACGTTCACAGGCGGATATATACCAGAGCGATGAAGCTCCCTGGACATCACAATCTGCCCTTCCGTTATATAACCCGAAAGATCGGGTATGGGATGAGTTATGTCATCGCCTGGCATAGAGAGAATGGGAATCTG
>DUKW01000106.1 GCA_013329105.1 Candidatus Methanomethylophilaceae archaeon
GCTCTTCCGATCTATTGCCTTCTATGTTACATATGTGAAGGCGCGTGTCCAGCCGAAATATCTATCGCAAAGCTGATGACCTATCTTCGATATAACCGTGCCTTGAAGAATGAAGCCCCAGAGCGCTTCCTGAAGGAGGCAAACCTTTTTCTTAAGGAGGGACGGGGCTTCCCTGCTAATACTATGACAGAAAAGCAACGCAATGAACTAGGTCTAGCCCCTCTCCATGAAAGTGACAGGGGCATGAGAGAACTAGGGAAGATCATATCAAGAACGAGGTTCCCCTATGACTGAGTTTCTCTTATACACTGGCTGTGCCATACCCACAAAACTACCTTTTATAGAGGCTGCTACACGTTTCATACTAAAGGTTCTAGACATCAAACATAAAGACTTCCCGGAATTCACATGTTGTGTGGAACCGGCAGGATTGAGGTCATTAGGACTTGAAACCTGGCTCGTCAGCGGTGCCCGTATTCATGCTATAGGGAAAAGATATGGGGCACCCATCTTAACGCTTTGTGATGGCTGTAATCTATCTCTCCGTGAATCGGCAGAGATACTCGACTCAGGACATAAAAAGAATGTAGACAGTGTATTGAAAGAGATTGGTTACGTCTACGAAGAGGGAGTGAAAGTCGTAGGTCTCACAGAACTCCTTCACTCCCGCCTAGAGGACTTAAGAGAAAAATCAGTGCGCCGAACAGATCTTAGACTGGGTATACACCCTGGCTGCCACAGTATTCATCTAGCTATGAAGGAGGGGTATGATGCAGAGGAGATCTTTACAGATATTGTCGAGACACTTGGTGGTAAGGCAAAACGATCTGAGAAAAGGACCTGTTGTGGTGGGAGCCTGATCTCAGTCAACGACACGGTGGCCAAGGGGGTCAGCGGTGAGGCTATAAATTCTTACGAAGGTTCAGACGCTATAATAACTTCTTGCCCTTTTTGTTTCATGCAGTTCGACACCGTAATGAGAAGGGTCCCGGTGATACATATTGCCGAGCTGGTGGCATATTGTTTAGGTTGGGATATCGACCCTTTAACTTATCATCACACCAAACTCAAAGGATATGAAGGGAAAACTGCAGCGATGGGGCAGAATGAGTGATGTACCCCATGGAAATACGATCTGCGGCTTTCGCATAAAGTGGGGCTTCTTCCGGTCCAATACCTCCGGAGACCTCAACCAAAACATGAGGGTAAGACTCTTTAATGGCCTTATAACACCTCTCTGCTTCCATTGGGGACATGTTGTCAAGCATTACGATGTCAGCAACACTGGCAGCCAGTAGGGCATCGTCCATATTCTCTGCCTCAATCTCTACCTCCATACCAGATGGAGCAAAACGGAGAAGACGCAGGACCTCTTCCATTCCCCCAACAGCCTGGATATGATTATCTTTGACTAGTATACCGTCTCCGAGACCATTTCTATGGGGCTCACCCCCTCCCAAGCGAACCGCCTTCTTCTGAAGGGCTCGCAAACCTGGAAACGTCTTACGGGTTGCGGCAATGGTGACCGCAGGATTCCGCAATCGACACGCAACAAGGACACGATCGGTCTCGGTAGCGACACCGGACATTATCATCATTATGTTGAGGCAGGTCCGTTCGCGCAATAATATCTGACGCAGATCGCCTTTTATGCGCCTCACCTCATCCCCTGCGGTAAGCCGCTCTCCATCCTGCTTTAGTCTATTTACGTTCAGATCGCCTTCATTAAAAAGCCATTCTGCCTCCTCACCGCCTGCCATTATTCCTCCAAAACCTGCGGTGATCAACGCTTCAGCCTGTTTCCCTTGTGGCACCAAAAGCTCACTGGTTATATCCCCGCCCGCAATGTCCTCCTCCAAAAACGCTCTTAGATATTCCATTGTCATAACTCGTAGGTCCTCTCCAACTCTGGGAGTATGACATTGTAATCTCCTGACAGATCTTCGAATAGGGGTTCACGGTGCTCTGAGTGCATAATCATGATATTCTCTGGATCACAAGCATGGATGAATCGTATGAGCTGTTCATGATCGGCATGTGCTGAAAAATCATATCTCTGCACTTCGCAATTGATCTTCTCGATATTGCCGTCAATATTCATGCTTCCTTTTTCCAAAAGCATACGCCCATTGGTATCTTCCGCCTGATAGCCGGTTATCAGTATAGCCGAAAGAGGGTCATCTTTCACATTCTTGATGTAGTTAAGGACAGGGCCGCCATCAAGCATTCCACCGGTGGTAACGATTATCTCCCCCTTGCGGGCTTTACTCCTCATCTGAGGCCTTTTGACCTCATTAAATGAGCGCCTCGCTACCCTCAAAGCGTTAGGGTTCAGCAGATATTCAGGATACTGCATATAGACCTTTGAGATGGAGCGACCCATACCGTCTAGCCACTTATCATAGGGGGTCCCATTGAGTAACATCATGATTTCCTGGGTGCGGCCGACGGCAAAACATGGTATAAGCACTTTGCCGCCACGTTCTATGACCTCTTTTACCTTCTCCAAAAACTCCTTTTCCGTTTTCTTCCTGTCTGGATGAAGCCTGCCCCCATAGGTGCCCTCAATAATAAGATTGTCACATTTAGATGGTTTGGCCGCTGCCACCAGGCGTGTATTGATGGTATGAATGTCCCCTGTGTACAGAGTGCTCCGCCCATCGTCAATGAACTCGAACATCATCGCTCCAGGTATATGACCCCCGCTGTGCATATGTACCTCTAGCTCTCCTACCTCAATCACATCTCCGAACTCCATAGGAATGACGTTACCCATAGTCCTCTCTATATCTGACTCATTATATGGTTCAGGGTAGCCTTCAGCCTTTGCTATTTTTAGGGAATCATACATCAACATCTCGCTTATTTCTGCTGTAAGAGGATTGGTAAAGACATCGTTATCGTAACGGCTAACGAGCCATGGTATCATACCACTGTGATCAAGATGACAATGGGTGAGAAAAGCATAGTCCACTTTCGGCGCCGGGAGAGGGTAGCTTGGAGGTTTTGTAGGGCTCATCCCATATTCCACCATGATACTACGGCCGCCGGCATCCATCAACGCAGCCATTCGACCAACGACGTCGGCTCCCCCCAAAAATCTTATTTTTATAGTCATTAAATCATTCACCCACTATTTGTATAATCACTTCTCGGTGACGGTCTCTGATATCATTTTCTACGAGAGCCAGCTGCTGCCAGCGACCCAGATCGAGCTTGCCGCTCACGAAGGGGATGGTAATCGACCCGCCCAATATACTGGCCCGTATATGGGAGTGCCCATTACCATCCCCCCATTTCTGATCGTGATGGTATCTCACTCCTGAGGGGGCGATTCTCTCCAGGGCCTC
>DUKW01000135.1 GCA_013329105.1 Candidatus Methanomethylophilaceae archaeon
ATCGAATGGCAAGTCCTTGGCACCGGGGCCCTCTATAGATACGACTCTGACCCCCTTTTCGGCTTTGCGGGCATAAATAATATCGTATGGGCTCTGCAATGCCATACCAAAGACATCAAAACCAGGACCTAGATTAGAAATGGTCGCTGGAGCGATCACTTTGATCCATTCTCCACTCATATGAACACCGCGTTTATTTGTCCAAGCCTCGATAAGAGAGGTTTAGTTGATAAAGGTATTCCGTCACACATTTAGCTTTAAGCATTTGATTAAGAGATTGTTTATAAGGTGTATGCAAATCATCTACTATGGCTGACGTCTGTGTCATCGGTGCAAGAGGCACCTTGAATGATGTTGAGGAGGCTGTTAGGTATTTTAGAAATAGTTCGGGTGACGGAGTCATTCTTGATGCCTCGATGATAAAAGGAGACATGCATATCAAATCGGCCATCTTTCATGCCGAAAGAGCCTTTGAGCGCGGAGAAAACACCTCGCCCCGCTTGCTTATGGAGGTCATGCTCTACCTTTCTGGAGAAAGACAACTAGCATCAGCAATAGCGACTATGGGTGTAAAGGAAGGTTGTGATGAGTTTATAATCCTAACCCAGGGCTTGGATCCAGAACGCGTGTTGAGAGACTTAGAACTTGAGAAAGACGACTCGATCCTTCACAAAAAGATCGATGATATTTGTGTGAAAGACGCTATGGAGAGAGTGGCGCAAGTAGATATCTTAAAACGTTAGCAAGCTCTTCTTTCATGAGCCAGGAGGTATTTCCTTGACCTTGCCAGAACAAATAAGCCTTACACGCTTCTTACAAAACAAAGGAAAAAAGGCGGTGCAAACCAAAGAAGAAGCAAGGAAACTCGTAGATAGCATCAAGCACTCCATCTTGCTTCTGTCAGCTCTCGAGATCGATGCAAAGGAAATAGAGTTAGCCCTCGACGAGGCGGAGAGAGCATATTCCAATGGATTTTACAATTATTCACTGACCCGTGCCAAAGAAGCAAAAAACGCACTAGACCTGGAGACCCACCGCATCCTAGAAAAACGTTATCTCCATCTACGGCATGCCATAGAACTCGGATTCACATACCCCTCTGAAGATATATTGGAACTTATCTCTGAAGGAGAGCGGACCATACCCTTGGATGCTATAAAATCGGCAGAGATTGCCGAACAGGCTGAGGATATGGCAAGAGATTTTCTTGCGGATAGTCGTGAGACCCTCATATCCATCCTTCAAAGTTACATAGAAGAGGATTATAGCGCTGAACTGCAGAGGGCGCTAGATGCACTCATGAACGAAGAGGGTGACCTTGGGGGCTTTTTAGAGGCGTACAGGCACGTGTTTGTAGAGATTGACGAGGTATATGCACGTATAAGAAAAAGATCGGCTGAGAAAGAAGAAATGATGGGGAGAGTCTTACAGGACGTTGAAATCATAAAGGGGATGTGGGATCAGGCTGATAGCTCTCAGCGCCGCCATGATTTCCGACAGTCGTTCGATACACTTTATCGCATCGACAGGGAGCTGGAGATAATATTAAGACACAACATCGGTGAGGCTCTGGAGTTCATAGAGTACCGTTACGAAGCGCTGAGTCGATACGGAATAAGAGACAGCGCAGTCTTGCAGAAGATCGACGAGATGCGCTACTCGATCGACAACGACCCGCACCGTGCATTGGGTATATTCCTTGAGCTGGACGATAAATTAACTGCCATGGAGATGGAGATCGTTTCGAAGAGGATCAAAGCCATGGAAGAGATGATTCAGATCGCCAAACGTGTTGGTCATGATATTAATGAAATAATATTAGACCTTGATGAAGTACGCAGAATCTTTCAGACCGGTGATTTGGATGGGGCAATCGAAAAAGCGAGAGATGTTGAAGAATCGCTCTCCAAACTCATGCCTGGTTTTAAAGACATGCAGGCATCGTTCAGGGAGTTGACAACTCTTCTAAAAGAAGCCGAAGAGTATGAACTGGACGAGAGCGAACTTAATAAAAGGAGCGAGAAGGCTCGGGACCTTGCCCTAAAGGGCGATTTTCAAGAAGCTCATGAGCTTATTCAAAGTGCCGTTTATATCATCCACAGAATGGTAAGGAGCGAGCTGGCGGACATCATAATCGAGTGCCAGATCCGTTTTGTTAGTGCATTTCGACTTGAAATGATGTTGGACGACGAAATCCACCATTTATGGACTCTTCTTGATGATATAAAAGAGGGTAAGTATAAGGGAAAAAAAGGAGAGCTCAAGGAACTGCTAGAACGCATAGAACGTTCTATCCGAAAGAGGGCTATAGATGCCGTAAATAGCTTAGAGAGTACGATAGAGTCTCACAAAGGGGTTGTCAACCTCAAGCCCGTCAGTGAGATGTTATTGCTCGCTAAAGAACAATTAGAGTCCGATGACTATGAAGAATGCGTGAAGACTGTCTGGTTAGCAGACAAGAAGCTTTCGAACCTGAAAGCCGATCTATTCGAACGCGAAATGAATACTGTCAGGGAGCTCGTAGCTACAGGAGAATACGCAGGTTATGATACCACTTCCTTCCGTCGAGAGATGTATGGTCTGACCTATGTGGGACGCGCGATTGAACTGAAAGATGTTACTTACGTTAAAGAACTGAGACATCGGCTAGAACTCTTTCTCAACTACAATATGAAACGTTGGTTGGATACGCTCCACAAAGAAATGGGACGGCAGGCCTTAACCGGTATACGGCTGGACAAACAGTTAGAGAAGATCAAGAACGCCCATCGTTTCCTTGCGAAAGGAGATATCCGGCAGGCCATCGATTTGGCTAGAGAGGCAAAAATCGAGTTTGAGATGGCGGGCATCCTCCACAGGGAAGTTTACAGCAATATGCTTCAGTTATCACATTTCATTGAGAACGGGACAGAGAAGCAGGCATTAGAGGATATACTAATTACATTCCATGAGGGTAATTATCGTGACGCGGACATAGCCAGCAAACGCATGCTTCGGTCGATGATGGAGCACGGTAAGAGAACAATAGCAGAAGAGTTCCTGGAGATCGGCGAAAGGGTGCAAGAGGCGGGAGAGGAGCTGGGAGCCAATGTCACAAGCCTCAGAGAATCTGTGCCTCAGGCAATATTCTTCATCAATAACGGAGATCTTCGGCTTGCATCTTCCCTTATGGAGAAGGCTATACGAGCGGGTAGGGCAGAGCTCATATCATTGCTAAGAGAAGCCCTCAGCAAGATAAATGAAGATGCGCAAAATGTCATCTTCCGCAAGAATGAGCGCAGCGCTATAACCGAGATGCTGTCGAGCGCTCAAAGAATCGTATCGGGTCCAGAACCTGAGCGAGCTTTGGTGATTATAAGCACACTGGGGAGGGAGATAGAGAAACGAAAAGAACTCTGCAGCAGAGTGAAGGACGAGATACGCCATCACAGCCTGCTGGTCTCTGATGCGGCACGCATCGGTGTCGGTACGAAGGAGGAGGACATTATCCACAAAGCCTACGATATGATGGAGTGTGGCGAACTGTGGCTGTCCAAAGGCTTATCGGAGCTGGCTGTGGAACAGATCGGAGAGATAATCCGCTTTAATGCCCAGATGCTTATCGATGAGACGCTAAAGGAGGAGGAACTCAGAGGTCAAGATCTAGAAAAAGATGTAAAAATGGTATCCTGCTTGCTCAGCTTGTTGGAAGAGCGGGAGTTTCACGTTGCAGCTGATCTACCCAGACTGTTATCCATGCTTCGTGATCGTACCGTCAGCAAGCGTGACATGGTGCATAAAGCTATTGAATCCCTCCAGCAATTGAGAGAAGAAATGATCTCAGAAGGCATGGTGGAGGATAAGGTTGTAAAGGCCGTAGAGCAGGTGAAAGAATGGGCCGCGAAGGGTTCTTTCATTTCAGCCTATGTATTGGCACAAAGTCACCACATAAACTTAAGTTCCTCATTGGACTCCTTCAGACGCGTAAAACCCCGTCTCTTACGTACTAAGCAATTACTTGAAGAATCGCCGGAAAGATGGGGCGCAAGGTCACTCCTTAATGATTTCGAAAGGGCATTAACATATATATCCAAAGGCGACAGCGAAAACGGTATGCATATGCTCCTAACGATCGAGGACTCCGCTTTGCGCATGATTCAGCGCGAACGCCATAGGGAGATGGCTCTCCTAGAGAATATGTACCGTTTCCTTGATGAGGATATGCCGGAGGTGGAGAACGATCACTTGCTGACGACGCTTGTAGACAATGCGCGCAACCGGTGCAGAGCTTTACTGAAAAAAATGGAACCTCACACCACTTCTGGCTATGCCACCGATCTCATGGAGCGTTATCGGCTGCTGGTAGAAGAAGACGATTATGAAGAGGCAAAATGGATACTGCACTTGGTTCATTGCACTGAAGGACTTGATAAGGAAGAGGGAGAGAGACTGGTGGAGGATATGAAAGAATGTCGTCGTAGGCTCGATCAGGCTGAGAGCGAAGGAATAGATCTGCTCCACTTGCGCTCTATTCTCTGGATGAAAATGGAACCTAAGAGGATGATCGCCGAATGCCGTCGGGCGATTAGGGAGCTAGAAAATATAGAGCTCTCACTTGTACCATATCTCGACACGGAGTTAAAAGATGGTTTCTTGTATATAAGGAACAAAAAGGCGGCCATAGCCGTCGACGTACACATCAACGGCACCCCATTGGCCGCGAAGCTGGGGATGGGGGAAGAGGTTAGTCACCCTGTTGAGGAGGGCCGTGGGCTGATGTTTATCAGCTATCGCCCGCTTCTAAATGGAACGATACGTACCAAACGGGTATTAGTCTGATTTAATCCGGGACGGGTGCAAACTTGAATCCATAATGGATCACGCCGCTTGGTCCCTCATCACCGATCTTGCGCAGTACTGCCTCCACACGCATCCCAATATCGATCTTTTCCGCATCGACATCCACAAGTTGACCTGTCACCCTGACACCCTCATCCATCTCCACTATCGCAACCACATAGGGTTTGAGGACTGCCAACTGAGGGGGAGCCTCATGGACCACCGAATATGAGTAAACCTTCCCCTTTCCACTGAGGCGGTAGCTTTCCATACGGCCTATCGACGAGCGGCGGCACTCTGGACATATGTGGCGTGTAGGGAAATATATCTTTCCACAAGAACCACAACGGCTACCGTAAAGGTTATAGCGACTGGGAATGTCCCTCCAGAACCTCGCTACTGGCATCACGCCACCCCCAGGATGGTGACGGCTACCGTAGAGCCTGTACCGCCTACATTATGAGCCATGCCTATCTCCGCCTCTTTCACCTGGCGACGCTCGGCATCGCCTCTCAGCTGTGTTACTATCTCCACTATCTGAGCCACACCTGTAGCACCTATAGGATTCCCACGCGCCTTGAGACCTCCGGAAGTGTTAACTGGTAGGCTACCGCCAATTTCAGTCTCACCAAACTCAACGGCTTTTCCCGCCTCACCGCGTTGGTAGAAGCCCAGATCCTCAAGGGCTAAAAGCTCGGAGATAGTATAATCATCGTTAACTTCGACCACATCGATGTCTCTAGGCTCAAGACCGGCCATCTCATACGCCTTCTGAGCCGCCACCTTTGTGGCAGGGAATGTGCAAATATCATCGCGCTGATAGAGTGCAAGGGTATCGCTCGCCTGCCCTATACCCAATACCTTGATCGGTTTATCCGTGTATTCGTGTGCCATCTCCATAGGACAGAGCACCACCGCAGCGGCACCGTCAGAGATGGGAGAGCAATCAAACATCGTGAGGGGCTCGGCAACCATTGAAGCCCTCAACACCGTCTCCAATCGTATCGGTTTCTGGAACTGGGCTTTGGGGTTTAATGAACCGTGAAGATGATTTTTAACCGCCACCTGTGCAATTTGCTCACGAGTGGCATACCCCTCTCTAATATAACGGCATGCTATCATCGCATGCAACGATGCGAAGGTCGCTCCCATCAACGACTCCCACTGCTGATCGGCAGCAGAATTAAGAATGAAATTAGAAGCCTCTTCTGATACGTCGGTCATCTTCTCGGCACCTCCCACGACCACTATATCGTGTGTGCCAGATGCCACCGCCATAACCCCTTGATGGAGGGCCAGGGAGCCTGAAGCGCCTGCGGCTTCAATTCGGGTGGACGGTATATGGTTCGACGCCATTCCAGAATAGTCAGCGATTAGAGCGCCGACATGATGCTGGTCTATGAAACGCCCGGATGACATATTACCCACATACATGGCATCAATCTCCGAGCCAGATAAATTGGCATCATAAACGGCCTCCAACCCTGCCTGAATACCAATCTGCCGGAAGGAGTAATCCCAGAGCTCACCGAACTTAGTTATACCTATCCCAATAACTGCTACTTCTCTCATCATCATCCCTTCATCAATATCTTGCCACGGTACTTCGCGTATGTGGCGTAGTCAATCTCACGGGTATTTTCCAGCATCGAGGCCACTGTGGGTGCGGCCGCCAGATTGAAATGCCTTATTGTGTCCGTCACCGTTATATCAAAAGCGTCACTACCTGCCCCAGAACCATATGCCACCATCAATATCCGATCGCCTGGGGATGCTGTATCGAGTACAGATGCCAGACCGAGAGGCACAGCTCCGCTATATGTGTTACCAATCATCGGCGGAAGCAGTCCACGGGAGAGCTGTTCATCGGTGAAGCCTAGCATCTTCGCCATTCTCTGAGGGAATTTACCATTGGGTTGATGAAAAATCACATGATTATAATCGGCAGGCGATGTCCCCATACGTTCCATCATCATCTTAGCTGCTTCACCAACATGCTTGAAGTATGCTGGTTCACCAGTAAATCTCCCGCCATGGGAGGGATACGGCTGACCTTCCCTCCTCCAGAAATCAGGAGTGTCAGTCGTATAACTTAGCGTGCTGTTGATGCGGGCAATGATATTCTCGCTTCCGATTAGAAATGCGGCCCCTCCGGCCGATGCTGAGTACTCTAGCGCATCACCTGGTGCGCCTTGGGACGTGTCGGCCCCTATAGCAACACCGTAACGTATCATCCCAGAACCTACTTGACCCATGACCGCCTGCATCCCAGCCGTACCTGCCTTACAAGCAAACTCAAGGTCTGCCACAGATATCAAAGGAGAGGCCTCTATGGCTTCGGCGACCACCGTACCGCTGGGTTTGACTGCATAAGGGTGCGACTCCGAACCTACATATAACGCTCCTATATCCGCTGGGTCGATGTCGACCCGACGCATCATACTCCTGGCAGCGGCAATCGCTATCGTTACAACATCTTCATCGGGAGATGGCACCGACTTACTGTTTATGTAGAGCCCCTTGGCCATAGCCTTACCATCCTGACCCCACACTCTTCCTATTTCGATTGGTGTTATACGGAAGCGCGGTATGTATGCACCATAACTGACTATTCCAACTTCCAAATGAATACCTCCTATTCTATGGCTTCCAGCCTCTCTACCAACTCATCCAATTCCAAATTCGTCGTTACCAATGGTATGCCCTCCACATCTGCCAGTTTCACCGCTAGAGGGTCAACTTTCTCCGGTTTATGGTAAACCACCATAGCTGGAGAAAGGGGATGAGCCCGTACGGCTATCA
>DUKW01000121.1 GCA_013329105.1 Candidatus Methanomethylophilaceae archaeon
CTTTTCAGCAGCTGTCCCCTCCCCGCGGGGTTTGCCCTCCCCCGGCCCGCCACGACCAAACTCCGTAGTACCGTTCGCAAAGTCGAACACCAAGGACGGATCGGCGAAAGCCTCTCTGATGAGCGGGTTAAGAGTGAAGGCATCTCCGCGTGCGGCGTGGGCCGCCTTTGGAATACCTGTGTAACCCGACAAGTGACCTACGTTCATGGCGTAGTTGGGGTAGTTCGGACCTCTAAGCTCCATTGGCAGGCCCTCATCAGACCTGTATGCCATAGAGTTTGCCGATCCGCATTGGTCCTGCAGGTCGTAACCGTAGAACCCAAGCCTGCCTGCCCTCTCCTTGTGCTGTAGCATCGACAGATACCAAAGGTTAAGACCGCAATCGGCGACACCAGTTGCAAACGATCCTGCTATACCAGTGGCAGCTGCTGCCACGGTTGCCCTCTGAGATCCTCCGAAGTGAGACTCCATGACCGCCGGGTATTGCTCATACATCTCCAGCGCATAGGCGTTGATGTCATCTCCAAGACGCATCAGCTTATCAAAGTCGTTGGGATCTACTTTGACAAAACCGCCGAACTTGTCTTTGATATAGTCGATGGCATAGTAGGTGTAGTCTTCCAGGATGTTGTCGGTATAGGCCGCAGTGGCATACTGGGTGAAGCCGACACCACCGGACATATAACCGCCAAGGTATATCTGATCGTATACCGCGGCACCCAATGCTACAGCCTCAAGGGCAGCACGTCCGGGATCGTCCGGTTTTACCCTATCAGATTGCACTATATCAGCCATGATACCGAACGGAATACCTCCTGGTTCGTTCGGTCCCCTAGCGCGTCTTGCGGGCATCATTGTACCCATTTCGATGCTCAGATGCTTAGCAGAATACGCGAAGTCAGCGATAGCCGCTTCGCCGGCTGCTAGCTTGTAGGAGCTGATGAAGGCCATAGAAATCTGCATGGCGGACCATCGGGAAATGGTAGCCCCATCCATAAGTCTGCCAACTATCGTGGGAACTCTGACCGCCTGATAGATCTTGTTACCTATAGCCTTCTTAAGCTGCTCTGCATGGTTTTTACTGAAGAGCTTGTTGATATCTATGACGTAACAGTCATCGATCTCATCTATAAGCTCATCGTTACCGCTAAACACTTTGACATAGGAGTCATACACCAAAGCCGGGTTTATCTCTGCCATGTGCTCCTGAACCACAGCACCTCCTGGCATCGTGTGGTTCACGGTTTCAAGGTAAGCGTTTATGGTCTCAGGAGTGACCTCCTTACCCAACCTCCTCTCGATCGTCTCATGAGGAGAATCGAGACCGACAATGATGCTTCTCCTGATGTCATCCCAGCACTGCTGTATGGCAGCGTTGTTGACGCAGTGAAGGTCATCAGGCTCCACGAAGATGTCAGTATGAGAAAGCTGATATGGCATCCAGGACCTCTGTCCAAGTGGTACACCTATATCCTGGTTCATCATCGGGATGCCACGCTCTTTGGCGATCTTGTTGGCAGCCTCGACGAACTCCCTCTTCCTGGCTGATTGCCTCCATCCACCGAATTGGTAGAACTTAGTATTCTTCTCCGTGGGGTCCTCTTCGAACTTCCTTTTAACTGCTTCCATGAATAGTTTTTCTTTTGCCATTATTCACACCCCCTTGACCTTGAAGGGTTGGAAGCCGGCCAGAGTCCGAATCTTATGGATCCTCAGACCATACTGGGTGACCTCCTCGTCCTCCCTCATATCGACACCGTCGGCGCGGAAGATGGTGGTCCTCTTCTTGAGCTCCTCCATATCTGCAGGTTTACCGACAGAAATCTTCCTGTCGAGGGGCAAAGCGACTTGGTCTTTTACGTATACAACCTCACCCTTTTCGGGGTCCCACTGATACCTCTGCCAGGCATCGAACATCAAACCGTTCTCATCGAGACGGCAGGCATGACCGTGAACGGTCGCACCCCTGATGCCGGTTTTAGCAGGGTCGAAGGTCTCGTTCTCTATGAGCTCCTTGGCGATGGCCTCAAGGTCCCTCTCTCTCATTTCTATGATCTGCCTTCCGGACAGCGTACCGGTATCAAGACCGCGATAGCGGGACAGATACATCCAAGCCCTCTGATAGGGCGAAATGGGAGCAAAGTAGACAGAATCAGTGAATTGAACATATCTGATCCTGTCACCCTTTTTGGCACCCTCGATAGGCTCGACAAGCTGCCTTATTGGGCAGTCGGGCTCATTACCCTCCTCTAAGGGAGGGTGTATGGACTTGTAGTCCTCTCCGGGGCTCCTGTGACCGAGGATGCGTATAACATCCTCCATGGCTACCTCTCGGAGTTTCTTAAGGTTCACCTTTGGGTCCATATACCTGCGCCTGTTGACGGCAGGGACGGTGGATCCGGGGTAGAACTGTCTCTTATAAGCCATTTTTAACACCTCAATCCTTTCATATAATCAGTCAAGGTTGGACGATATTTATTGTACCTTCCCACCTCCAGATTGTATCCGAACGGGAGCAGATCGTCCAACTTCTGACGTATGAGCTCCACAGTCTCCTCCACACAATCGTAATCTTCAAGCTCCACGAAGAAAGAACCAACCATTACGGTTAGCTCCATCTCTTGGTTACCAACTTTGATCTTCCTGCGCTCGGGGTGATTCACGGGTATACCTTTATGGGGACCACTACTTACAGTGGCAGGTAAGTTCTCTCCGTGAATATTTATTTGTCTTACCTTTGGGATGTCATTCAGAGCGTTCAATACCTTCTCTGTCGTCTCAGCCTTGAGAAGACGGTTAGGGAATATCATTATCTCTGGCAATGGCTCCCCAGCGTAAGATGTTCTGGAAGTGGTGGTATCAGACATCATCACACCTTGTTCTTGATTTTCTTTGCCTCCTCGCCGACAACCTGCAGTGGTTGTGAGAACTCACGCAGACCGCCGAAGACATCTTTAAACAGTCCGGATGTGGCCTCAGCAGAGAAAGTCTGAGTGCCTGCATCAAGGCAGTTCGCAGCAGTTACCGCGGGTATCAACACACCCTTGGCGTGTTTGGTAACCACGTGGTTTCCATGGAACAGACCTGGTCCTCCACCACCATAAATCGAGTGGCTGAAGAAGGACATACCCACACAGGTACCCATTGCCCTGCCGTAATCAGGTGAGGGCAGACCAGTCTCGTGCTCCAGGATGTCGCCGTAGTACAATACCGTGGACGGGACACCCTGACATGCCCTTGCGGCACCCACGTTAACCATAACGGCGGCCAGCATACCAGCAGATGCATATGCATTCCACATGTCCAGGTCATCAGTGGTATAGACCTTGTAACCAGATTTCAAAGTCTCTTTCACCCTGATGACTCCGTCATCGATGGCCCTCTCCATAAGGGACTCTACGACAGTGCCCACGGTTCCGGTCTTACCATTCTTTTTCACCAAATCGTACACCATATTGTTGGCGTTGAGACCCTCATAAGCAAGTGCCAACAGATGCCCTCTCTCAAAAGGCCCTATCGCATCGCCCATCTCAAAGGCACCCATCTGCTCAAATAGTGCAGACAATGCGGCACCTTGCATGGCGTTCCTACCCACGAGAGCAACCACGTGGTTGGACATGATGTTCCTAAGCGCATAACCGGCACCCTCGTTATTCTGAGGCACTTCGAGTATGCTCTTGAGGTTGGAACCCATAAACGTAAGGGTCTGTGGGTATCTGCCCCATACGGCGCCCTTCACCATGTTAGCCTTATACATCGGGATGTCAAACACATCGATGATGGCTTGCGTTGTCGCAGCGGCTACAGCGGTAAAGCCCGTGGTGTACTCGATCCCTGCATTCAATCTCTCTTCAGGTACCACGACGACGATCTGTTTACCGTCTTTCTTGACCTCGACGATGGTGTCGTCGCCATCATATACCTGGACCATTTCCTTGACAGCTTTGGCAACCTTGTCCGCGTTGGCAACGAGAGGGATATCAATCTCCTTTCCCTTGATAACGCAACCTTCACCTCCGATCGCTCCAGTCTTTAACGACTTTTCGATCCCAGCGAGGTTAATGGCCACAGTTCTCTTGGTCATGGAGGCGATCCTCTTAATCGCGCCATTTCGTAACGGACTGATGGCTTCCAGTGGCACATCTTTTACTATAAGTTTGCCAC
>DUKW01000123.1 GCA_013329105.1 Candidatus Methanomethylophilaceae archaeon
TTCATGGTGGTTATGGATGGATTAGGAGATCGTGCGGTACCGGAGTTCAGGAATAAGACACCGTTGCAGCATGCAGATACTCCCAACATGGATTGGTTTGCTGCCAACGGCTCCTCTGGAATCGTAGATACCATATCCCCGGGTATACGACCGGGGAGTGATACTTCCCACTTATCTCTTCTCGGTTATGACCCTTACGAAGTATATACTGGTCGCGGACCATTCGAAGCCGCAGGCT
The DNA here is from genome assembly GCA_013329105.1 of Candidatus Methanomethylophilaceae archaeon. Classification (GTDB taxonomy): domain Archaea; phylum Thermoplasmatota; class Thermoplasmata; order Methanomassiliicoccales; family Methanomethylophilaceae; genus UBA9915; species UBA9915 sp9915u. The sequence goes on from DUKW01000123.1 coordinate 239, forward strand.
TGGGAATAATGGGAAAGAAGGGGGATGTGGCATTCCGATGTAACTTCGCCACTGTCGACGATAAAATGAATGTCATAGATCGCCGTGCCGGACGTGTGTCCTCACCGGACACCACTGAGCTGATTGCGGCTCTCCAAGGCATATCAATTGATGGTGTAGATGTTCTGGTCGCTGAGGGTACTGAGCACCGCGCCGCGCTAGTACTGCGCGGCGACGGGCTCAGCAGTGAGGTTAGCGATGTCGACCCTCATCAACTTGGCCCCATTAAGAAATGCCTGCCTCTCTCCCCAGAGGCAAAGCGTACAGCAGAAATAGTAAACGAGTTTGTAATGCGCACCCATAAGATACTTGATACCCATCCTGTGAACCAGAAAAGAAGGCAGAGAGGGCTTCCGGCCGCGAACGCATTGCTTCCTAGAGGGGCGGGGTCGTTTCCAGAAATAACTCCTTTCCCCATAAAGACTGGTATGAAATCTGCCTGCGTTGCCGGTGTAGGCATGATCAAGGGCATATGCAATATATGTGGTTTGGATGTCTTGGACATTCCTACGTGCTGCACAGGCGGCAAGGACACTGACATGATACGCAAAGCAGAGGTAGCCTTGGAGGCCCTGAGGCATTATGATTTTGTGTTGATGAATATCAAGGCTACTGATATCAGCGGACACGATGGTAAAGCTGATGAAAAGGTTCAACTGATCGAGAGAATGGACAAGATGTTCGGAGTTATAAGAGAGAAGCTGCCCGAAGATGTGGTCATCGCCCTCCCCGCGGATCATAGTACCCCTGTTTCCCTGGGAGAACACAGCGGCGACCCTGTGCCGTTGACCATCCACTCCCGTCATGTGGTACGTGATGGTATAAAGCATTTCAATGAGGCCGACTGCGGTCTGGGGCGCTTGGGGCGGATCAGGGGTAAAGAGCTACTTCCTATTCTAATGGACCTTGCTAATCGCTCAGAGAAATTTGGTGCTTAGAGAGGAGCGGCCATAAGAGTGGAGCGTAGTGGTCCACCGTCACTGATGGAAACCGTTTCTACACAATGTATTTGTGTCCATGACTGCGCATCATCTCCCAACTCAAGAGAACAGTTTCCCCACTCTAACAGCCATCTGCAGACATATCCCTTTGGCATAATTGCCTCCAAAATCTTTTCGCCCCAAGCAATCGCTTCCTCATTACCGCAGACCATTAATTGATATAGGGGCACAGTGCCCATACCTGCTCCAGTACGAGAAATATCCAGCTCTGTTTCCATCAACACACCGTGATAATAAGACAGGTCCGGTTCCATATTGTCAATTGTGGGGACTGAGATAATCGCGATGATTATCATCATAATAGTTATGAAAAGTACCGCATCCGTTATGTTGGAGAGTCCGTCTTGGTTATGCATATTCCCACACCGTTAACGTCATCATGAATGGGAGTGTCTCTCCGTCACAACCTTTTACGGACACGGGAATGCTCCACGAATTTATTGTACCGTTTCCCTCACCTATCATAAGCTTAAACCCCTGACAGAAAGGGAGAAGAGGACGCATATCAATGGCGACTCCTGACCACCCTTCTCGGTTCATATCCTCTTGCAAGATTTCTGCGATTGATCCGGGTTCGACTGCCCCTCCTTCCATCTCCACAACATTTGCATATTTCTCAAGATCAGGCGATATGAGAGCGGACTGGGGTGGTACGGATATGAGCACATGCATGAAAATGGTCGTTCCAGTGCAGACAACCATAACAGCCAGCACTGCGCTCAACATCCCCGCCTCAGCCCTACTGTTTAGATGCACGAAAAACGATGCGCCGATAAAGATTAAAATGGGCTGCGTGCATCTAATCTACACACCACGATAAAAATGACCGTATGTGAGGTCGCCACACAATTTACGAAGTTCTCTCCTCCTAGATAAGTCCCTACTACGAAATATTTCCATAACCGTGTGACACATGTCGGCTGGGCGGCGCCTCAAGTCAATACCGTGAGAATCTATACCCATACGATCAAGATCCTCGAGCCGCTCAAGGAGAGAGAGGTCGGCAGAGTTCAATATATGAACCACACCATAGCGGTCCCGATTTACAGGGAACCTATACCCCTTTTCATCAATAAGTGTGCCCTCCGGGAGGGTAGGGTCCATGGATAGCATCAATTCCAGACGCCCGAATACCATGACTTCTAGACGGCCAGGGTATAATGTGACTATTTTCTTAATCTCGTCTATGTTGAGCTCGGGGGAGATTGTTTGCTGCCAAAGTTCGTTCGGAAAAGAACTGTTGAAAAAATTCATATGGTACGAGCCGTAAAGACGACGATGAGTATATTTTAGCGCCTGACCTGGACCGTGTACCATCAGCGCACCCTCCTCCATTTCCGGGATAAGAGGAGTGAAACGAGGCATGATGGTGACAATTTCTACCCCCGCATCCTCACATATAGATTTTGCCTCATCGATATGACGGTTGTATTCGAAATAAACCCTATCAGACATCTCAACAACGGACTGCAATGATTTAATAGAACTCAAGTATACCGACAGCTCTCCTTTCCTCTTATGACGTTTGCGAGGACGTTTTTCGAGCTTCACCGGACTACGTCTTGCATTATTTTCCTTCAGAAAAAGGTCTGGAATGCTAGCAGAGATATCTTCGAAATTCACATCATAATTCTTATAAGCGTCATAATTACCATCCTTTAGTGGAAAGGGAGAGATGACATTTTGCGGGTCATGTATGCGGAACCCTCCAACCTTCTCTCCCTTTTGGTATAAAGAGACGCCATCTCCGCTGCGGAGGCACTCATCCTTTGTGACGAGGACAGAATTGGAGAATTTCCAAGTTCCCAATGGAAGACCACGGTTATCTGCATAGTTGATCTGCCTTACAGGCCCACCTATAAGGTGACCCTTGCTATACCCGCGATTGAAGACCGTTCTCATCATCTCGATCTTCCTATCATCGGGCCATGGTTCTTTCCCCTCTATAGACCTTATTGCTTGAGAATAAACCTCTGTAACGAGACGGACATAAAGCGGTGAACGGATACGCCCCTCCACCTTCAGAGCCGAGACGCCGGCATCTCTGAGCCTTGGGAGCACGTCTAGACATTCTAAGTCAGCGGTACTGAGAAGGTAGCCCTCTTCTTCCGTTGATGTATACCTTTTTCTGCAGGGTTGGGCACAGGCACCACGATTACCGCTGCGACCGCCCAGCATGCTTGAGAATAGACATTGACCTGATACTGAATAACATAGCGCTCCGTGAACGAAAACCTCCAACTCTACTGGCGCCATGCCTCCCAGAGATTCAATCTCCTCTAACCTTAATTCACGGGGGAGGATGACTCTAGATATACGTTTATCCGCTGCCCAGAGGAGGTCCTCCTCTGATTGGAGACCCATTTGAGTTGAGGCGTGCAATGGTATATTGAACCCCTGGAGCTCTTCCAGTAATCCTCTGTCCTGTATAATCATCGCATCGGCTCCGACGTCCTCTAAAAACGATACGAAAGACAAAACGTCAGCCATCTCCGAGTCCTTGATAAGGGTGTTGACAGCAACATAACCTTTAACGCCATTGGAATGTAAGTACTCCAAAGCCGATTTCAATTGACTGTCAGTAAAATTATTAGCGTATCGTCTGGCACTGTAACGCTTTCCGGCTAGATATACTGCATCCGCTCCACCAGATACAGCTGCAGCCAATGATTTCGCAGACCCAGCAGGGACAAGAAGCTCCACGTTATTCTCAATACATATGGTCTTATTAACCATATCGCAAGTAGTATACAATCAATGTTTTTCAGTTTAAAGCCTAAAGTGCATCAATCTTTTGATGCCAAGGATAAAAGGGATCGATACGGGGCCGCCTACGGTCGTTCAAGACAATACCCTACGCATAGAGTGCAGTGCTTGTGACGGCAAATCAGAGACATCAGACATGAGATGCATCAAATGCATGATGTTGGCCATCATCGAGTACCCATCTATAAAGCGCATCGTGCTAAGAAAGGAACTAGACAGGCTGGTAGAGGGAGAGGCAGTAAATGCTCTTAAAGAATTTGCCCTAGTTTATTCGATTATCCGTCCCAATTTCAAAGAAAGAAGAGGCGGCGCGTGCTCATCATGCCCGGCATCCCCCTCGTCACGGTTCAACAGGTCGCTCCAATCATTTCCTTCACCTGATCTTTCCCTCACATATCCTCAGAGAGTAGGCAGGAGATGTAAGGATTGCCTCTCACGTTCGGAGCAAATGCTAGAAAGAGCGCGCAGACAGCATACTCGCGCTATATCCAAAATCCGAGAGGATGGAGTATCATGATAGTGCGCAACGGTGTGACCAGAAGCGATGAGCAGGTTATACAAAAGCTGAAAAAGCTTATGGCCATGAACACCAGAGAAAAACCATCATTCTCAGATGCATGGTTGCTTAATAGCGGACCAGGGGAGGAAATAGAGAGTTATAATATTCCTAATGGTGAGGTCAGTATACGGAGGTCTTTGGACGGGCAGATCGATTATATTTTGAAACCAAATGAATATAGGCTTCCCCCAGACGAGGCATCACTTCTGCTGAGAATGATTAGATCGCTACACAAAGAAGCCCCATCATTAGAACATGTGGATCGCGGGTACATGCGTGAACGCTCACGTTCATCTTTAATCCAGATAGGGGTAAAAGATATGCCGATAGATAGGGAGGATGCGCTGTGTGAGTTCGCCGTGCGTTATACAATAGGATACGGTTTATTAGAAGCCCTTATTGAGGATCCTCACATTGAGGACGTTTTTGTAGATGCTCCTTGCTATAACAACAGGATACATGTCACTGTGAACGGAATATCTGGATTCAATTCAGTGGTCCGTTGTCGCAGCAATATACTCCTAGAAGAAGTGGAGATGGAATACATAGTATCACGCCTGCGCCGAAACTCAGGCCTACCCTTCTCTGAGGCCCAACCCATCCTGGAATGTGAAATGGGCTTGCAAGCAACCCGTGCCACTGTTGTTGGTAGGCCGCTCAGCCCTGCAGGAGTCTCCCTCTCTCTGCGTCGGCATTCCTCCCAACCTTGGACCCTGACACGGATGATTAGAAATGGCAGTCTTGATCTAGATACAGCAGCAATGTTATCGTTGCTGGTAGATGGAAGGTCAACTATGTTGATATGCGGACCGCGCGGAGCGGGCAAAAGTTCACTCCTTTCCGCATGTCTATTTGAATTTCCCCTATCCCAACGGATCCTAACGCTTGATGACACGCCAGAATTGCCTGTGGCAGCGATGCAATCTCAAGGTTACAAGGTACAGTCTATGGTAACGGATGGCCGAAACGGCGAGTCTATAAAGGATCGCACAAAAGAGATTCTTAGACTCTCCTTAAGAATGGGCGAGTCGGCACTGATTGTAGGCGAGGTACGTGGGGAAGAGGTCAGTTCTCTCTACGAAGGTATGCGCACAGGGAGGGCGGGAAGCGCTGTTATGGGAACAATACACGGCGAGTCGGCAACATCGGTTTATGAAAGAGTTGTGCATGATATCGGTGTCAGTCCCGAGGCTTTCATGGCAACCGATGTGATAATGACCATAGCGTTGACGAGACCTCGGGGGTCGCAGAACACACAGCGTAGTGGACGGGAATTGGTTGAGACTGGACCATCTGCGGGTGAGTTCCGAACACTTTCTACATTCTCTGGCTGGGAAAAGGACCTCTTAGAAAGCAGGACGTTTAAAAGGATCGCTTCCTCTTGGTCCATCGATACGTCTGAGCTGATGGTCAATCTCATATGTCGCCGAGATCTCAAAAAATTCTTAGTTGATGTATCGGATGTGTATAAAGAGGCCCTGTCTGCGGAGTGGACAAGACGGGCAAATGAGCACTTAGCAGCATGCATGGTGTCCGGCCCTCTAGATCCGTCTGAGGTTCTGGAGTCATTCAAGCAGCGTTTCTACAGGAGGAGCGGCATTGAATAAAAAAATGCCTCGTGACCGCATGCACCCAGCGCTGTTTCTTCCATCTATAATCTTATTGATAGTATCTTTAACGTTTTTGGATTCCAGAACTATTGCTTTGCTCATCCCGTCACTTCTAGTCCTACCTTTTTTTATTGCATCCATATTACAGCGCCCACCCCGTAAGGAAGATGTAGGAAAGATCATTGAAAGGGAATCGGCAGAGCTTGTAGCCTTACTTTCCGTGGAGCTTCATCGGGGCGGTACTTTAGAATCTGCAATGGAGTTCGTCTCAGAGACTGATGGGCTTCGCTCAGCCGGATATATGCGTCGTATATTATGGGAGGTCGAGACACGAATAAGACCTAACGTCAGCGAGGCTCTTCTCTCTCTGATCTCTGAGAATCATGTAGATCATTCAACGTCAATGGCCATTCAACTTTTGATGGCAGCGGCTACCGCCGCCCCTGGTGATGAGAGAACAGATCTCATAGAAGAAGCAAATAGAATCGCAGTGGATGGGATGCGCTCCACGATGGAGCGTTATGCCGCATCCCTTAATCTTCCAGGGAT
>DUKW01000094.1 GCA_013329105.1 Candidatus Methanomethylophilaceae archaeon
TTATACCTGTGTACCCAGAGGATGAGATGGAGGAATTGGATCTATATCCTATAAGAGAGGGCTACAGCTATATTCAGGTGCTCTACGACAAAAAGCTCAACGAGCAAAGGCTGGATGTTCTCGAACCGCAGCTGACACCGGAGCAGAGCGCGATTCTTACGCTTATAAAGGATGCACTCCAAAAAATACTGAACTATGACTGGGAGAGACTGGGAAAAATGGAGAAGGGCCTCTACTTGATCCAAAGCATCCATGGCTTTCTGGAGAGTAGGGGGTTTGCGCTGGACCGGATCGCCAGAGAGAAGATAGATTACTACATGATGAGGGATTTTGTGGGCTACGGCCCCATTGACGCCCTCATGAACGACGACAACGTCGAGGATATCTCTTGCGATGGCCACAACATCAACATCTTCATTTATCATTCGAAATATGAGAGTATTCGCAGCAACATCGTTTTTAACAAAAAAGACGAGCTTGACTCCTTTATCATATCACTAGGACAGCGATGCGGGAGACAGATCACTGTCTCTTCTCCCCTCTTGGACGGCACCACACCGGAAGGTCACAGGGTACAAGCCACCTATTCTGACGAAGTTACCGCCCATGGCTCTACATTCACTATACGCCGCTTCAAGAACAAACCGTTTACCCCCACTGACCTCGTAAGAAATAGGACCGCATCGGCAGAAATGATGGCATATCTATGGATGGCGGTGGAGAACGGTGAGTCTGCTCTGGTATGCGGGGGCACTGGCGCCGGCAAGACCTCCACTCTCAATGCAATGGCACTCTTCATACCCCCGGGCGCAAAGATTGTGAGCATGGAGGATACAAGAGAGATCAATCTCCCGCATGACAACTGGATACCTTCTGTCACCCGAACAGGTATCGGGGAGAGACAGGAGGGGGGAAAGGCTATCGGTGAGATAGATATGTACGACCTCGTGCGGGCGGCCATGAGACAGAGACCAAACTACATAATCGTAGGAGAGGTTAGAGGAAAAGAGGCCTACAACATGTTCCAGGCCATGGCCACCGGCCATACGACATACTCAACGATGCACGCTGATTCCGTTAAATCAATGGTTAGCCGCCTGGAGAATCCCCCTCTAAGCATCCCCCGTATATTGCTCACAGCCCTAAAAAACGTCATTATACAGTCGCCGGCCAGGGTGGGCAAGGATATGGTTAGGAGAATCAAAGAGATCGTTGAGATAATAGGTTTCGAGCCAGACACCAACGAACTGATTAGCAATACCGTCTTCCAATGGGATCCTGTGACAGACAGATTCGAGTTCAAAGGTCACAGCTTCATGTTTGACAAACTCATCGAACTGAAGGGTATTACCCATCAAGATATGGAGAAGGAGTTCCAACGCCGGGCAGAGCTTATTGATTACATGGTAAGAATAGGAATAGATGATTACCGGCAGATATGGGCACTCATTAACCATTACAACCATGATCCTGAGAGGATAATGGAGATTATAAGGAAACGACTGGGCGAGGAGGGGGATAATGGCTCCTGATGTATCAGACATATTCTCCCGCCTTGATTCCAAAGGCAAAAAGACCTATGCAAAGACGAAACGTCCAGAGGGGTTGGAGGAGCCCGATATACCACACCTCATCAAACTTCAGAAGGGGTTGCGGCCGGATTATATAAAACTCACTCCCTATCAAGCACTCTGCTGGAAAGTCATGGGTGGTCTGGTGTCACGTACTGAACCAGACCCCAGACTCGAAGACGCCTTGGTACAGGCACATATGCCACTGCGGGCAGAAGAGTACAAAGCGTATATATGGTTCACGACACTCTTGGCATTCCTTTTATCAGCAGCCGTCGGAGTGATGCTCTTTCTCCTCATGGAACCCTTTGTGCTCTCAATCGCCACTGCTGTCCTCGTTCCGGTCATCACCTCCATAATCATCTTCGGAATACTCTATATCATCCCAAGCTCGAACGCAAGCACGCGCGGGAGGGACATAGACAAGCGCATAGGCCCAGCCATGAGCTTCATATCCGCCATGGCATCAGCCGACGTCAACGTTGACGTTATATTCAAAGAGCTGGCGAGGCAGGACATATACGGTTCTGTGAAAGAAGAGGCAGAATGGATAACACGAGACACGGAACTGCTTGGCATAGACATAATCACCGCGATATCTAGGGCGGCACAGAGGACTCCATCGGCACGGTTTCAGGATTTCCTCCAAGGAGTGGTCACCACCTCTACCTCTGGCGGGCAGCTCAAACCGTACTTCCTGCAGAAGGCCGAACAGTATCAGAAGGAGATGCATATACAGAACAAGGCGATGCTGGAGAACCTTAGCCTTATGGCCGAAACTTATGTCACCGTCGTGGTGGCCTTCCCTCTCTTCTTGGTGGTCATAATGGCCATAATGTCCATCATCGGCGGTTTAGACCCTGATGTGGCGATAACGCTTCTCTACATGGTAGTAGGAATAATGCTGCCGTTCTCCCAGTTTGGGTTTATATTTTTCGTCTGGAACATGACAGAGGAGGCAAGAGGATGAGGACGGAGACAGTTCAAGAAGACATTCTTGACCTCTCCCGTCTCCGCGGTTCGGTGGGAAGGGACTATGGAATGTACATACTGGCTATCACGATGGGCATAGGCATAGTGCTCATCGTGATGGCAGTACTGAGATACCTGGGCAGCATATCCATATCGTTGGAGTGGTACGACATTCTGGCTCTGGCCTTCCTTGTGATGTTGGGGCCGTATGGTTTCTATGCTACCGCTGTCAACAAACGCAAGGCCGATATCGAGTCCCGTCTGCCGGACTTCCTGCGCGACGTGGCAGAGGCTGGACGCTTTGGGATGACACTCCCTGAGGCCATTCGAGTAGCTTCTCACGGCAAATATGGAAAACTCACACCGGAGATCCGACGCATGGCGGCACAGATAGAATGGGGTGTTCCGGCCCCCGAGGCCCTGCAGCTGTTCGTGGACCGTGTCCGTACCCCTCTGGTAGAGAGGATGATTGCCATCATAATAAAGGCCAACAACGCCGGGGGAAACGTCTCCGACGTTCTGGGAATGGTCGCCCGCGACGCCCGCGAGGCAAGACTGATGGAAGAGGAACGAAAGGTAGAGATGATCACTTACATGATCGTCATCTACATCGCTTTCTTTGTCTTCATAGCCACGATATTTATCCTTAACAGCGTTTTCCTTCCTGCGATGTCGGACGTTACTGCCGACGGCACGATGATCAACGTGGGGATGATTCCCGCGGTGCAGGTTGTTTTCGTTGTTTCTATCATCGTTCACGCTGTAGGAGACGGCATAATGGCTGGAGTGCTGCAGGATGGCCGCATAGCCAATGGCATGAGACACGGCTTTATAATGCTCCTCACCGGGATGGTATCTCTTGCACTTCTGGGGGGCGTATAATGGCAGAAAGTGATGATGCAAAAGGGAGAAAGCTGGGCGCGGCTTTCAGCTCCAAATACGGCAGTATCCTGCTCAACATAAAGGATAGGCCCATGCGTGTCAAAGTCCCGGTTTATGTCAAAGAAGAGAGGGAGATAACCCACATACCGCCCATAATGGATGAAAACGTCCGTATGGTGGAGATCTATCCGATCGAGGAGCCTTACACATATGTACGAATCAACTACGACAGTGATCTGGGAGAGCATCTTTACGAAGTTATAGAGCCCCAACTCTCTGATGATGAATATGTGCTGCTGACGGTTCTCAAAGAGGCGCTTACCTCCACACTTAATCAGACCGGGGAGGAGACAGACGACAACACCCGCAGAGAGATACTCCGCCTAGCCCTCGACCGTCTACTGGAAGAGATGAAGATCAACGTCAGCGAGTCCACCGGAAAACGTCTCCTCTATTACATTCACCGTGACTTCATAGGTTACGGGGTGATCGACGTCACTATGGTGGACCCACAGGTAGAGGATTGCTCCTGCGACGGCGTTAACATCCCCTTGTTCATATATCACCGTAAATACGGGTCAATACGCTCCAATATCCGTTTCGAGGACGAAGCGGAACTGGATCGCTATGTCTCCTGGCTGGCGCAAAGATGTGGAAAACACATCTCAATTGCCAACCCGATGCTGGATGCCACCATGCCTGACGGTTCCAGGCTCAATGCTACCCTTAGTAAGTATGTTACAAAACGCGGCTCCTCTTTCACCATACGCCGTTTCCGTGAGAATCCCCTTACCCCCGTGGACCTTGTAAAGTTTAGAACGATATCAGCAGAGATGGCCGCCTACGCGTGGCTGTGCATAGAGTATGGCAACTCCATACTGGTGTGCGGAGGTACTGCCAGCGGCAAGACCACCACCCTCAATGCC
>DUKW01000148.1 GCA_013329105.1 Candidatus Methanomethylophilaceae archaeon
ATCTCGGTCTCGGCACTGCGAGCAGAGTCTCTAGCCTTCCCCAGTTCTTCGAGCCGTTGCCGAAGCTCAGATAGATGTCTCTCAGTATTACCTAGAGATCCACGCAATGAGTGCAGACGATTCTCCACCTCGCGGAAGCTCACCTCCGCAACCGAAGCTTCGCGTTCCGCCTCCACCAAATTATCCTGAAGCAGGTTCAATCGTCTCTGGACCTCCTCGGGGGCCATCTCAAGCAGCTTTTCCTGTAACTCCTCCTTTTTTTGCCGCAGGTCAACCATAGCGGCTTTGCAGGCGCTGAGGAGTGCTTCTTTATCCTTTACAGCCGCCTCGTCGTTCGATATGCAAGCCATGACATTATCCAACCTCGTCTTCAGATCATTACGTTTATTACGTGCCTCCTCACGTTTCTGCTCCAGGCGAAGGATGTCTTTCTCAAAGTCGCGGTCGGATGATACCACATTGCGCATCTCTTCCTCCAGCGATCTAATCTGAGTTTCCGCCTCATTAAGGCACTGACGAGCCTTCTCCAACGCTTCGTTGACTCGGCGCATCTCTTCCGCTACCGCCTCCAGCTTGCCAGCTGATGATGCGCCGAAACGCATACCCTGATTGGATATGCTGCCACCCACCATGGCCCCAGCTGCCTCTATAAGCTCACCGTCAAGAGTGACCAAACGTACTCCCCCCATAAGGCGACGGGCCGTTGTCAGGTCTTCAGTGACCACCGTGTCACCAAGGACGTGCCAAAAGGCCTGGCGGTAAATCGGGTCAAAACGAACCAAATCAATAGCATAGCCTACCGACTGTTTGGCAGCCATAATCGCCTTGGCGCGAGGGCGGCCGTCCTGCATTTTGTTTAGAGGAAGGAAGGTTGCCCGCCCAGCCTTGCTGCGTTTGAGAAGCTCGATGCACTCTGATGCGACATGATCATCATCGACGATGATCGCCTGCATCCTTCCGCCAGCAGCTACAGAAAGCGCCGTCTCATATTGAGGATCTACCTCTGCCAGTTCTGCCACTGTGCCGTGTATGCCCTTTATCTTTCCCCTATCCCTAGCCTCGAGTATGGTGGAGATGGCGCGGTTATATCCCTTCTTCAGGTTCTCCTCTGCTTCCTTCTCCGCCTTAAGTGAACTGTAATCCCTTTCAAGACGGAACAGCGCCTGACGCAGCTCCTTTTCCTCTTCGGTGAGAGTGCGCTCCTTTTCTTTTAGAGTGCGCAGTTCTTCGCCGATCTCCTTGACGCGCCCGGCTGCCTTGGATTTCTCCTTCGTCCTCTCACGGATTTGCCACTCTGCATCCTGAGCCTCGAACTTAGCCGTCTCCAACTCCTCTTCCAGGGAAGATCTCTCCCGGTAAAGGGCTTCCAAGCGGGCCTTGATACCGTCACGCTCTGTGCTCAAATGATGTTCTTCCTCGCGTCTGTCTTCGAGCTCCCTCTCAACGGCGGCTATAGCCTCCTGGATCTTAGCCAACTCTCCTCCTCTAGAGTCGATCTCCTTCTTCAGAGCCTGCAACTCATCACGGAGGGCGTTTCGTTGCTCATATGATTTATTTCTTAACTTCTTCGCCTCATCGACACTCTTAACACAACCGTCGATCTCTGCATTCAGGGCGCTGTTGTCGGCCTCCGCTTTCTCCATCTCGTCTTTGGCGGTGGCAATGTCCATCTCGGCTCTCTCGGCACGGTCCTTCATCCGCGCCTCTTCAATCATTAGATGATCATGACGCTCTTTCAGTCTATTATAATCCTCACCGCCCTGAGTGGCGATTTCGTTCTCCCATCGTCTGCACTCCTCCTCGAATGCCTTTGACTCCTCTCGTACCCTACGTCTCTCCCTCTCCAAGGAGTCTATCTCTTTCTCGATGACTGCCATCTGTCTCTCTGTGCTCTCGAGCTCTGTTGAAACCAACTCTATATTCTTGTACACAAGCTCGGCTTTAGCCCTGTCTAGCGCCGCCTTCGTATCCAGATAGCGCCTGGCAAGCACTTTCTCCTTGCCCAACTGTTCCAGCTGTAACTCGAGCTCCGTCCGGATGATGGAGATACGCTCCAGATTCTGCTCAGTTTCTAACCTCTCCTCTTCGGCCTTTGAAATATCGTCATCGAAATGAGTGATTCCTGAAATGGCATCGAGAATACGTCGTCTCTCGAGGTTGCCCATCTCCACGATGCGAGTGACATCACCCTGTTGCACAAGGTTGTAGCCGTCGGCGGATATTCTAGCATTGGCAAGAAGATCTTCAAACTCTTTTAGGGAGGAGCGCTGATCGTTGACGTAGAAATATGAGTTATACCCATCACCCGAAGACGAGCGCCTTACCAGCCTGGTGAGCCTTACCGTATCAGCATCCCATGGAATCATGCGATCGCTGTTCTCAAAGACTAAGGACACGCGCATGAAATCGGCAGCCTTACGGGATTTGCCGCCGTCGAATATTAAGTCTGTGAGCTTACCGGCCCTGATGGCCTTTGAACTCTTTGGCCCAAGAACGAAGAGGATGGCATCGGCGATGTTCGATTTCCCTGAGCCGTTGGGACCGGTAATGGCAACATACCCCTCTAATATAGGAATAGTGAGCTTACCGCCAAAGGATTTGAAATTCTCCAGCTCTATTTGTTTCAGGTACACCTAGACACCCCCATACGGGGCGATGATTTCGACCTTACAGAAGGTCTGTAGTCGCATCCCATCTTAGACGGCCTGGGCCATCGTTGTTTATTAACGGGATGGAGCATATTTAAAGCTTATCGATACTTGAATGGGCTTCCAGAAGACATTTCAGGGTGCCTATGTTTTCGACCACTAAGTCAACATCAACCCCGGAGGCTCTGAGTGATTTCTCATCCGTCTCGCCGCTGAGAACGAGCACGGAGAAGATCCCGCTGTCCCTGGCCATGCGCATATCGGTATAAAGTCTATCACCGATCATCGCCAGGCTACCTTTCGGGAGGCCCAGGTGCAACGATGCCATCTCAACCATACCTGGATTGGGCTTGCCGATCACCTCAGCCTCTACACCCGTGAGCTCCCTAAACATACGGATGAAGGGCCCGATATCCACATCATAACCGTATTCGGTGGGACAAAGCTCATCGGGGTGACTGGCAATCAACTTTGCGCCGTTCATAAGAAGATGGTAAGCATGGTTGATCTTATCATAACTTATTGTCTTGTCAAACGCTAAGAGGACTATCTCTGCTTCATCGGAAAAGGAAATGCCCGCATCTCTCAGCTCCCTTTCGAAATCTGGTGTCCCTAGTGGAAATACGGTGCTGCCTGGATGATGCTGTCTCAAGTACATCAGGGTGGCAGTGGTGGAAGTGAGGATGTTATCCAAAGAAACATTAAACCCCATG
>DUKW01000013.1 GCA_013329105.1 Candidatus Methanomethylophilaceae archaeon
CGATGGTCTTGCCGTCTCCATACACGAGATCTGCAGGCTCTCCGGTGTCGGCACGGAGATAGTTTGGGAATCGATTCCTGTGTTCGAAGACGTCCCGGAGGTGGCGGAAAAAACAGGCGTTCCCGTTAGGGAGATGGTTCTTCACTACGGCGGCGACTATGAACTACTCTTCACCTTCCCCCACGATAAATTGGATGTTGTCCGAGACTCCAGCGTTGACTTCTATATCATCGGCAGGGTGGTTGCAGGCGAGGACAAAATTTTAATCGCAGAATCTCAAATAGAAAAAATTGAGGACCGTGGTTATGAACACTTCCGCGATTGAGGCTCGTTACTACAGCATAAAGGATGGAGCCTATCGTTGCTCTCTATGCCCAAACCGCTGCCGCATAGCTCCAGGGAAAAGAGGTATATGCGGAAGCCGTCTGGGCACAGATAAGGGACTGATAGCTGACAATTACGGTCAGATCGCGGCCTTACATATCGATCCTATGGAGAAAAAGCCTTTGTACCATTTCCATCCCGGCGAGGAAGTGATCTCAGTGGGCGGATGGGGCTGCAACCTAGGCTGTCTGCACTGTCAGAACTACTCCTTATCCGATGTCCGTGACGGCAGGAAAAGCAGCTATATATCGCCTGAAGAGCTCGTGACGATCTGCCGCAGAGAGAGCATTAGGAATCTGGCATTTACTTATAATGAGCCTACAATAATGCACGAGTACGCGATGGACGTGGCCGATTTAGCCGATGGACTTGATCTGATATACGTGACCAACGGCTATATATGCCCAGAGCCATTGGAAGAAGTCTGCGAGCATATATCAGCCATGAACCTTGATGTAAAGGCTTTCACCGACGATTTCTACCGCAAGATTGCCAAAGGTAGGCTGGAACCCGTTCTCCAGACTGGTGAGACGGTGTATGAGAAGGGCGTACACCTAGAGATCACTTACCTTCTTATACCCACCATGAACGATGATGAGAAGGAGTTGAAGGCGTTTTGCGAATGGCTCATCGGATTGAGCGAAGACATCCCTGTTCATTTCACCGCTTATCATCGTGACCACCTGATGCATGGTCCTCCCGACACCCGCCCAGAAGACCTCTTAAAAGCATTCGATATCGCTCACGAGATTGGACTGAGGTATGTATATCTCGGCAACCTTCCTCTGAGTACTGGACGCGATACCGTATGCCCCTATTGTGGTTCAGTGGCCATCTCCCGTATAGGTTTTCATGTGTCCGCACATGGACTGAGGGATGGAAGATGTGCATCATGCGGTCGCAAACTCAATATGAGGGTCTGAATGAACTTACAACGACTTTACGAAGAACTTGAGAAACATTATGATGTAAAGGGTTGGTGGCCTTACAGTGACCCATGGGAAGTGATGGTCGGCTCCGTCCTCACACAGCAGACCAATTGGAACAACGTGATGACGTCCATCGAGGCGCTTAGAAAGGAAGGATTACTGCCTGTCAAGGCCATGGCCGCTGCCGATAGAGAGAAGCTGGAGAAGCTTGTGCGCCCTTGCGGCTTCTATCGTCAGAAGGCGCAGAGACTTCAGGATCTCGCTATCTATATCCGTGATGACTTCGGGGCAGACCCGGTCTCTCTCCTCCGACGCGACGATGCAAGAGAGCTTCTCCTTTCCCGCCCTGGTATAGGTCCGGAGACTGCCGACTCCATAATGGTCTTCGCCGCCGGAAGGCCGTACTTTGTGGCTGCAGCGTACTGCCGCCGTGTACTCTCCCGCACAGGGGTTATCAACTCCGACGACTATGGAGAAGTGCAGGAATTCGTCCACCAACAATTGGGCCGAGACAGCGTTCGGCTATCTTCTCTATATGCAATGATCGTCGAGCACGCCAAAAGATACTGCCTAGCCAGACCCAATTGTCGTGACTGTTTTCTTGCAGAGCCCTGCTCTCTCATAGCAAGAGAAAGATAGGATTGCCCACCACAACCAAGAACAGTACGGCAGCAGTCATCGGGACGAGCAAGGGGATCTTTGGAGTAACCCATACTCTCTCTACACCTACCGAGCGGAGCTCGCTGAAGTTTTCCTCTTGGGGTGTGCTGCGTAAGAGCACGCCCCCATTCTCTACCCTCTCCATTGGCCAATAGTGGCCCTTCTCAGCGATATCGATTGGGAGGCGGTATCCCAACAAAGACTGAGGGAAACGCAGCTCATGGTTCTTTATGTTCACAGCCAAGAAATAAAACAATGAGAACATGGAGAAGAGAGATGCAAAGAACAGGACCATTACCGCAAAGGGCAGGATGGACTGCACAGTCTCTGCCGGGAGAGGTATCAGCGGTAAGACACCTATGCTGGGATAAAGAGGGAATAGTATTGAGAGCGCCATGAGACATTTGGTGTCCGCACCCCCTTTAATGATGTCTAGCATATAAAGCACAAGAAAGATCCAGAAAAGTATGTATGGCATCAGGAAATCGATACGCAGGTCATCCATCCGCAATCCGTAAAGACCAAAGCCAAACAGAAGTAATGAAAGTGCGTAGAACGAATAGCTTACAGCCTTACCGAGATATTCGTTATCCCAAAAAACATTCAGGAAAACCGTTGCAGTAGCCAAAACCAGAAGGAGATGTTCAAGCGGAAGCGATTCCACGAATATACTTGCCGTCATTGAGATCAGGCCTACGATGCCCATGACGACCCAATATACATCTTTGGCCATCCTCTCTCGGAGATCCTGCAAACTGGCCATTCCCA
This sequence comes from Candidatus Methanomethylophilaceae archaeon, assembly GCA_013329105.1. Taxonomy (GTDB): domain Archaea; phylum Thermoplasmatota; class Thermoplasmata; order Methanomassiliicoccales; family Methanomethylophilaceae; genus UBA9915; species UBA9915 sp9915u. The sequence goes on from DUKW01000013.1 coordinate 2,742, forward strand.
TAAGCGCCAGAGCCAGGATCATCTTGACAAGATCCAGCCACTCCTGCATGAGGCAGAAATGACGTGTAGGTGTATTAACCAATATCGCATACAGTTTATTAGGGCGTAGGTTGTTTCCGCCTAATGATGAGAAAGTTTGTTCCTGTATTTCTCACCATTATCCTCGTTTTTACGATGAGTGCTCTCCCGCTCTGCGCGGATGCCGCCCTTTTTATACAACCGGAGTCGCCACAAGAGAAAGAAGTCAAAGCGGGAGAAACAGTGAGCTTCGATTGGTATATCTTCAACCAATATAACGAGACTATATACATCTTGGCGGAAGAGTCCATCGATGCCCCCTCCGGAGTTGTGAGCGAAAGTAAACTCAAATGGAGTGGGAGTGAGTACAATAGCTCTGGGGTTGAACTCCAAAAAAGAACCAGCACCCATTTACATCTTACACTATACACAGATGAACTATCAGACAGCGCAGAGATCTCCGTCAATATTTTACTCACTATATATGATCCAATGAATGATGGGTGGGAAGAGAGTGAAACCCTTAGCGCCTCAGCCACCGTTAAGCCCATACATCAGTTATCCGACAGCTACAACAAAATTCTAGGAATATGGGATAATCCCCTTCCGACGCCGGCCGATACAGCATTGGGCGCATTCTTGATCTCTCTTTTGATATGGTTGGTCTTTACAGCTGCCTTCTTCCAGTTGATGCTGCCATGGATCGCTAAGAAGATTATGACCAAACGCCCCGAATATTCGGACATGGTAAAAAAACTGACACGGCGGCCGATATTCATAGCAGTGATGAGCTATGGTTTCTTCGAATGTCTGTTCATACTTGGTCCCAACTACAGGATTGGGCTAACAATCGAGATGGTTAGCTCGATTGTATATATTCTTCTAGGGGCGTGGGTTGCATGGACCTTATATAAGATATTAGTAAGCCGCTTTATAGATCGTTTCCGTGATGAAAACGGCGTCATAGATACATCTCTGGAACCTTTATTCGTATGGTTGGGGGAGATCGTCCTAGCAGTATCTGTGCTTGCAGCGGTTCTCAATGTGTTTGGATTTGACCTGATGGTTTTCCTTGCAGGTGCTGGGATTATCGGTCTCGCCATCTCGTTGGGGGCACAAGAGACCCTCTCCAACTTCTTTGCCGGTTTCTTCTTATTGTTGGAGCGACCCTTTAGGGTGGGAGACCTTATCCAGATGGATGATGGCGTGATATGTGAAGTGAAACGTGTGGGCCTTCGCAGTACCACACTTTACAACACATGGGACCCTCAACAATTCATTATACCAAACCACCAGATAGCCAACAGCAAGATCACCAACGTGATGCGCCCGGATCCGAAGTACTTTGTTAAGATAAACGTGGGCGTAGCATATGGCTCAGACATAAAGATGGTAAAGGAGATATTATTGAAGGCAGTAACCGAACACCCCGAAACCCTGAAGGACAAAGAACATGAGCCATGGGTACGCTTCATGGCCTTTGGAGACTCGGCACTTGAGTTCAGGGTCACCTGCTGGGTGCCGGATTTCAACATACATTACCGGGTGGCTTCTGAGATAAGGGAAACCATTGATAAGGAGTTCCGCAAAAATGGTATCCAGATACCGTTCCCACAAAGAGACATATGGATACGCGATATGCCGAGTTGATCCTGGGCAAGAGTTCTGTTCACTCCTTTGGGATATGGTCCGTCAGATTCCCCCAGGTAAAGTAAGTACATACGGCTCGTTAGCGGAAGCTCTCGGCGATCGGGCAGCAGCGAGGGCCGTTGGTACCTTGCTTTCACGCAACCCAACACCCCCCGATCCCCCCTGCCACCGTGTCGTATATGCAAATGGAGATATAGGATGGTATAAGGGTAAAGGCAAAGGGCAGGATATTAAACAGGAATTGCTCCAGCATGAGGGTGTTCTCGTAAAGGGTGGGAAGGTGGACCTCTCCCAATACGGTTTCAAGGACTTTCAGGGAGGAGGGATCCTGAGAGCCCTTCGTGAGCAACAGGAAGCAGTAGCAACAAGAGTGAGACCCTCGGGCCCCGAGCCAGAGGGCATCATTTCCGCTCTAGATGTGGCATATCACGAAGATACTGCATACGCTGCCAGAGTGGATATCGATCTCGATACTGCCAGGATGGCGGGTGTTTCTGCATTCATAACTGAATGCCGTTTCCCATACATCCCCGGCTATCTGACTTATCGCGAGCGCCCTGCACTCCTGCCACTCTTGATCAATGATGGACGTGTACACATAGTGGACGGCAACGGCCTCCTCCATCCCCGTCGTGCCGGTATCGCCTGCCATCTTGGCGTTGAGGGTTACCGATGCGTGGGTGTGGCCAAGTCACTGTTGCTAGGAGAGGAAAGTGCCGGATCCGTTATGGTGGACGGGAAAGAATTGGCTAGGAAAGTAGGAAAATATTATGTGTCTGTAGGCAACCTCATCTCTCTCGATCAGGCCGAGACCCTGCTCCGCTCTCTTTTGGATCGTGGCATCGATCCGTCACGGGAGGCCCATAAAGCGGCCAATAATCTCAAACGGTCTGCCTTATCTCTGGAGAATAACGCTTAAGCAACAGTGCGTTACCGATGACCGATGCGTCACTCATCGCCATGGCAGCCGCCGCCACGATAGGGGGGAGCAGTATACCCATGGATGGATACAAAATCCCTGCCGCCAACGGTATGCATACAACATTATACACAAACGCGAAGAAAAGATTCTCACATATCTTCCTAAGAGAACGTCTAGACAGCTGTACGGTCGCCACCACATCACGGATATCATCCCGTATGAGTATTATGTCCGCCGTCTCTATCGCCACGTCCGTCCCTCCTCCCATAGCTATACCAACATCAGCAACGGCCAATGCAGGCGCGTCGTTTATGCCATCACCGACCATTGCTACCACACCGCTTTCCGACAGTGAGCGCACGGCGTCCACTTTATCGGCAGGAAGAACCTCAGCAAGAACTCTGGATATCCCTAACTCAGCGGCTATAGCCTCAGCCGTCTCTCGACGGTCGCCGGTTATCATGACCGCCTCTATTCCCATATCTCTGAGGGTTCGGATGGTTTCCACAGCGCCGTCTTTAATACGGTCGGCCACGGCTATAACCCCCAAGACACGATGCTCATCGGAGAGGACCATCGGTGTCCTTCCCATTGATGCCAAAGAGACCACGTCCTTGGCGGCGTCCGCCTCTCCTTCTTTACCTTCCGCCAGAGAGAGCGATCCAAAAAAGAACTCCTTACCATCAAGACGGAAAAGCAAACCGCGACCGGGGTCAGCCTGGAAGTCCTCCGGGTCGAGAGGTTCTTCACCCCTCTCTTCTCTGTATTTCCGTATCACCGCCTCCGCTACGGGATGCTCAGAACCTTTCTCTCCAGAGGCTGCAATGCGCAGAATGTCCTCATCCCCATAAGGGATCACGTCCGTGACAAAGGGTTCACCGACGGTGAGAGTACCGGTCTTATCGAATGCGATCACGTTTATATTACCGGCTTTCTCCAAGGCTGCACCGTCGCGGATAAGTATGCCGTACTCTGCGCCTTTGCCTGTACCAACCATTATGGCGGTAGGAGTGGCCAGACCCAAAGCACAGGGACAGGATATCACCAATACTGAGATGAAAACCATCAACGCCATAGGCAGACGGCCCAATTCTGAGCCGTAAATGTCAAAGCCCACGGCAAACCAGAACACAAAGGCTGCAAGAGCTGCCAGCACGACTATGGGTACGAAATATGCTGAAACCCTATCAGCTATACGCTGAATCGGTGCCTTAGAAGCCTGAGCATCCTCCACCATCTGAACTATCTGAGAAAGGACCGTCTCCTTGCCCAGCCGAGTGACGCGTACGGTGATTGTGCCATTGACATTTATGGTGCCTCCTATTACCTCATCACCCACCTCTTTAAATGACGGGATGCTTTCCCCCGTAACCATTGATTCATCCACAGACGTCCTGCCATCTACAATCACACCGTCAGCAGGAATCTGGCCTCCCGGACGTATCAAGACCAGGTCATCCAGCTTAAGATCCTCAACGGCTACAATAACCTCTTTCCCCTCTCTGAGCACGGTGGCAGAGCGCGGCTGCAGTTCCATGAGACGGCGCAGCGCCTCCGTCGTTCCGTGACGGGCGTACATCTCAAGATATTTCCCTATCAGTATCAAAAGTATTATCATCGCCGCTGATTCAAAATAGACATGCGTATCGACGAAGAACTGCGGCAAGAAGGTAACAGCGGTGCTGTAAACATAGGCTGCAGTAGTACCGATAGCTATGAGCGTGTCCATGTTCGCTCTTCTGGATCGGATAGCCGCTAGCGTTCCAACGTAGAACTGCTTTCCACAGTAGAGCTGCACCGGTGTCGTTAATAGAAACAATATAAAATGCTGAGTGCGGATGTCGAGACCGAAATTGATATCAGTCATACCGAAAAGCATACTGAGCACAAAGACCGGTATTCCCAGGACAGCGGCGATGAGTATCAACCTTCTCTGTTCCCGCATCTCGCGAGCGTAGAGATCTTCGCCTTCGGCGGAGACTGGCTCAAAACCGGCAGACCGCACGAATGATTCAATCATTTGTTGATCGAGAACGCTTTCATCAAACTCCACCTGCAAAACCCCGGTGCCTAGATTTGCAGAGACTGAACGGATTCCTTCCTTTGATCTTACACTCTCTTCAAGGCCCTGTACGCACGAAGGACAATCCATACCCTTCACTGTCAGACGGAGACGGGACCACGCAGGATAATACCCTGTCCTCCTTATCGTTTCTTCCAGATCTTCCAAAGTGATCTTGGAGGGTTCGTAACGAACGGTGGCTGTGTTGTTTCCGAGATTCACAGATACTTCCGAGACACCATCCAAGGCGGAAAGGCTTTCCTCAACAGCAGCGGAACACGATACACATTTCATACCCCCTACTGGTATCTTTACAGTCTCCATCTGTTCCTCTCCCATATAACGTTGAAAACGGCTAGAGTATATTTATTGTGGCTTTATAATACTCACGGTTCAGGTAACTTACAGAACTTTCTGATATCGTTACTTTCCGGAATGAAATAGACAATTATTATATACACTTTTACTGTTCTCAACAAAAAAGGTACGAAAACTGACAGTATTCGGAGAGTAATATCATATGATCGATAGATTGGACGGGAAGATAATCGAAATACTTAAGAAAGATTCAAGAAAACCTTTTGTTGAGATAGCCCAGATGCTAAATGTTTCGGAGGGCACAGTGCGCAGCCGCGTCCGGAAGATGGTAGAAGATGGCATCATAATGGGGTTTACCATACGGACCAGCAGCAAGAACGTCAAAGCCTTTTTGGAGATAAGCGTGAACGTCAATACTGATTGCGAGAAGATTGCTGAGGAACTGGCCAAATACGACGGCGTCACAGAGGTCTTTGAGGTAACGGGGGATCAGGACATAGTCGCCATAGTAGATGTGGAGTCTTCACCTCAGCTGAACGATATAATAGAGAAGGTACGGCATTATGACAGTGTTCTGAGCACCCGTACCAGACTGATACTCAAAGAAC
>DUKW01000008.1 GCA_013329105.1 Candidatus Methanomethylophilaceae archaeon
GCCTCTGTGGCTTTGCAATCCAACCGCTTGTTCATATCGGTTATCGTGCCGTCGACATCCACAGCAACGGCCGCTGGTTTCATAGTCTCAACTCACCCAAGGTCGTTATACGCTCGGCAAAGGCATTGTGTTTGTGAATGGATTCCTCGCTCTCGCTGCGAACTACGACAGAGGTATCATCAGGAAGGTCAGGATATCTTAGAAGAAGACGCGTGAGCACATCACGGACCACATCTTCAACGAATTTGGGGTTTTTATGTGCGTTTACTACCACAGCAGCTTCATCGCTCCTCTTTAGAATTTCATAGGTGGGTGAGGAGAAGGAGTCCTCTACTAGATCTATTAAATCATTGGCCTCTATCGTGATATTCTCTGGAAGGGTGAGCATTAAGGTGCAAATATTACGCTGATTGTGGGAGATGATAGGGACATCCATTAGTTCTTCTCCAAGCTTCTCCATCAATGAGGAACGAATCGACTCCATTGCACAGGGGCAGGCCGTCATTCCCGTAACCTCCACCCCAATAGTTTTCGTCAACTCTCCGTTGCGTCGTGCCAGAGCCCCACCCATGAGACGATAGAATTCTAATGTCTCCTTTCCGTCTGGGGTCCTGCTCTCTTTGAAGTAATTAGCACTTATGTGGGCCTCACCCACCGATGCATATTCGTGTCTCTTAAGAAGTTCACGGCATATAGCAATAGCCAAATCTTCAACGCCACTGACGGGTTCTCTCACACTGTCATCGACTATTTCGCGTATGATCTCTAGGTTTCTAGAGAGATGTGAACCCTTCTGATCGGAAGGTAAGTCGACGAATACATCTATATCGCATCCTAATGTCTCGCAGATAAGTTCGATGTTTCCGTTCCTTTTAATGCGTATGGGTTTTTTGACGCCGGTTACTCCGACTCTGGTAAGTTTAAAGCCTTTTTCCAGACGTCTGTTCTGAACGTCGCAAATCGAGATGGTACCACCGGCGGTCAATTAGGCAGATGAACTTAAAACTATTGTCAAGAACAAAAATAATGGTAGAATTGTGGATGCATTTTTTTATTTGTAATCTAATAAAGGAAAGATGATATGTGGAGCGGATGAAGCGGGAAGAGGGCCCGTACTTGGTCCCTTGGTCGTGGCAGCTGTCTCTGTCAATGACGACAGTGAGCTACGTCGAATAGGCGTAAAAGACTCTAAACGTCTGTCCCCGCTAAAGAGAGAAGAGCTGTATCCTCTCATCATGGAGATGTGCGATGTAGAGGTTCTTCAGATAACAGCAGAAGGGATAGATGAAGCAAGGCGGGAGATGAGTCTAAACCGTATGGAGGCGGAGGCTTTCGCGTCTGTTCTGTACCCTTTCAGGGGTCAAGAAATATTCTTGGATTGTGTGGATCCGAATGAAACATCTTTTGCACGTCTGATAGACTCTTTATTGGGAGGTCATAGCAAGATTGTCTGTGAGCATCGTGCTGATAACACATATCCAGTGGTGGCGGCCGCCTCCATTGTGGCTAAGGTGGTGCGTGATCGTGCTATGGTTAAGTTAGAGAAGGAGTGGGGAGAATCCCTTGGAAGCGGATACCCTTCTGACCAAAAAACTATATCCTTCCTCGAAAGATGGATAAAGGATAAGGGTAATCCGCCCCCGTTCGCACGTTGTTCATGGGAGACAACACGTCGTCTCATGGGTTTAGCGATGAACTCCCGGATTACAGAATGGTGAGATAGAGCAGCATGATGGAAACCCTGAATAGCCTGGTGAATATGTTCAACAATAAGATTGGGAAGGACGAGCGTCTCCATAGTGAACTATTGGGAATAAATAAGGTTATTAATCTTGACTTAGGGGAGGAGGCTTACAGCTTTAAACTAGAGAATGGTGAAGCTCATTCCCTTACCCCTGGTTTAATAGATAATGCCGACGTAACAATATCTTCTGACCCAGAGACTCTGCGAGGACTCATAGAACGTAAGATCAGGCCTATGAAAGCGTATGCTCAGCGCAAATTTCGTATAAAGGGTGAGATCGAGGACCTCCTGAAGCTGCGCAAATTGTTCTGAACTATCTCATGCAAAACTTTTTAGGTAAGTTAAAGCTTAAGGCGAATCATAGCGGGGTGGGGTAGCCAGGATATCCCGTCGGGCTCATAACCCGGAGACCGGTCGTTCAAATCGACCCCCCGCTACCAAAATTCCTAGAGTCTTTTTAACAAGGATATATTTATTCGGTCGCTAATTTACAGAGGAGATATATGCAGGCGATCATATTGGCCGCTGGGCAGGGTACACGATTGTGGCCTCTCTCTGAACTGCGGCCCAAGGTCATGATACCTATCGGTAACAAACCGATATTGGAGCACATAGTCGAGTCGTTGGTTAAGAATGGTATCAATGAAATCATTATGGTAGTCGGCTACCGTCGGGGTATGGTTCAGGCTTATTTTGGTGACGGTTCTGAATATGGGGTATCAATATCATATGCAGTGCAATCCAAGCCCCTGGGTACGGCACATGCGCTGGTTGCTGCCCAGGGCCTCATAAAAGACGATTTTATCATCCTACCAGGGGACAATATAATAAGCCCCGAAGGGATTCGGGATATCCTTGAGGCCGGGCCAGGTAACAGCGCTCTGCTCACCCGCAGTCTTACCCCACCAAAATATGGTGCAGTAGAGATGGTTGATGGCTTGGTTAAGAATATTATAGAGAAACCCGCCACATGGGGCTCAGGCATAATCAGCACAGGGATATTCCGTCTTCAGAGGCACATTTTGACAACCATCGCTCAGGAGGTTTCTAGAGGAAACACTAGTCTTGTGGATGCCCTGGGAGAACTGTCTTCCTTGTCCATGAAGGCAATAATAACCACCGGTTATTGGTATGATGTTGTGTATCCATGGGACGTTATCGAAATGAGCTCTCACTCTATCAATATCGACGGTCAGGAGATCAATGGGATCCTGGAGTCCAATGTCAGTATACGTGGGCCAGTACGAATCGGTGAAGGTACGAGAATAAGGTCTGGATGTAATATAGAAGGGCCGGTGATAATCGGTAAAGGGTGTGATATAGGGCCAAATGTGGTCATATCTCCAGCATCATCCATAGGTGATAACGTTACCATCTCACCCTTCTGCCACATCTCCGCCTCGGTGATAATGTCAGGTTCGAATTTGGGCAGTCATGCTTATCTAGGCCGCTCGCTGGTGGATTCTAATGTTAGGATTGGACCCCACTTTTGCTCTGCCGGTGGAGATTGCCAATGTTGTGTTCAGTCAGAATTAATATCTCTGAAAAACATGGGGGCGGTGATAGGCAGCAATTCGACCATTGGCGGGGGCGTTAATCTAAAGCCTGGAATCATTATCGGTAATGGCTGTTCAATACATGATGGTGCGAAGGTAATTGAGAACGTCCGTGACCAGTCGGAGGTTTATTGATGTGTGGCATCGTGGGTTATGCGGGGTCACGAAACATATCAGAGGTGTTATTACAATCGTTGAAACGCTTAGAGTACCGTGGTTATGATTCAGCCGGTATAGCAGTGGTCAATGGCAGTCTTGAAGTTTTCAAGGAGAAAGGAGATATAGACTCTTTGGAACGTAAATTGCCTCCATTGAATGGAAATGTAGGTATAGGACACACACGATGGGCCACGTGTGGCCCCCCATCGCGGGAAAACGCCCATCCCTTCGTAAGTCAAGACAATAATATTGCACTGGTTCACAATGGTATAATTGAAAACCATATTCAACTTAGGCGTGATTTAGAGAAAGAAGGATACTCCTTCACTTCGGAGACTGATACTGAGGTGTTAGTCCATCTTATAAGTAAGTACTATGATGGTGATTTGCATAAGGCAGTTCGGAGAGCTTTGCGGGATGTACGCGGGACCTATGCAATTGCAGCGGTCGAAGCTCATTCGGAGCAGATTGTGGTTGCCCGTAACGAAAATCCTCTAGTTTTAGGCATAGGGGTCTCTGAGAACTTCGTTGCATCTGATGTAACTGCAATGTTAGAATACACTTCTGATGTTGTATATCTTTTAGATGGTGAGACCGCCATTGTATCGCCTACTGGCGTCAGTGTATACGGGCCGGATGGGAACGTGATATATCGCCCGCCATCAAAGGTGGATTGGTCCGTTGAGGAGGCTAGAAAAGGCGGGTTTGAGCATTACATGTTGAAGGAAATATTTGAACAACCTCATGCCATAAGCGAGACCTTGGTAGGCTACCTTGGTGAGATGGAGGAGTTAAACATAATCCCTCATAGCAAATTGGACTCCATGAAGATATTGGCATGTGGGACCTCATACAATGCCGGTATGGTAGGGAAATACATAATCGAGGAGCTGACTGGAATCCCGGTACAGGTGGAGCTCGCTTCAGAATACCGTTACTCTAAGAGGACTAATCATTGTCCGCTCGTTGTACTCATATCTCAAAGCGGCGAGACTGCAGATACCTTAGCGGCATGTAAGGAGGCAAAGTCGCGAGGTTCTTTCACTTTAGCCATTACTAACGTTGTTGGTTCAAGCATAACCAGAGAAGCAGATGCTGTGCTCATGACACATGCAGGCCCGGAGATAAGTGTCGCTGCCACCAAAACGTATACGGCTCAGTTAGTGGCAATGTATATCCTTGCCGGTAGGTTAGCACATACTACAGGTCACAACAGTGAGGAAATACGCAGACTAAAGGCATCGCTAAGAACTCTCCCACTGAAGGTCAGTGAGGTATTGGATAGAGCCGCTGATTTCAAGAAGGCGTCTCAGATCTTTCGGGATGCCCGTTCTGTCTTCTTTATAGGGCGGAACCGCAATTATCCCACTATGCTGGAGGGGGCCCTCAAGATGAAGGAGATCTCTTACATACATGCCGAAGGGTATGCCGCCGGCGAACTAAAACATGGTCCATTGGCACTTCTTGATGAAAGCACCCCTTTAGTGGCTGCCTGTTTGCCCGATCATACATACGATAAGATGCTGACGAACGTTTCCGAGGTGGCGGCACGAGGGAGCCCTGTGCTCATGATCGTTGAGGATGGCAATACCGATTGCGAGACCATTGCCGATTATGTGATCCGGTTGCCTGCTGTGGACCCTTTATTGTCACCAGTCACCTTGGGGGTTGCACTACAATTGCTTGCATATTATGTGGCAAAGGAAAAGGGTTTACCCATCGACAAACCGCGCAACCTAGCCAAAAGTGTTACGGTTGAGTGAGATCAAACTAGTGACTCTGGACAGAGGTCTCGTTTCGAACAACCACGGCATTTTGCGGGTCGTTTATGATTTCGGTGGGCTTCTCCGGTATCCCTCAGTCTACGCATCTCTTCGGCTTTCCTCAAAACAAGCTCTTCCAGACTTTCATCGAAGTCTATCTCGAATTCCGTCTTACCGTATCGGAGTATGCCCTTCTCAACCCTTTCTGACCAAAGATCGCTGACTATGATACAATATGCCCCTAGCTGTATTATATGAGAAAAGAGAGGTCCGCGAGGCACACGTCCAGCCTTGTACTCAATGAGAACAATTTTTTTATTCTCTCTCACAATCAGATCAGGTTTGCCGCTCAGGCCATAGGTCTTGGATATGAGAACCTCGGAGGAATCATCACCCACGTAGATAATGTCACCATCTATGTTCAGCGAGTTACTTTTTTCCCTTAGGCCATATATCACTCTGTAGTATGTCAGTAGTATGGAAAAAGCGATCACGATCCACATGATCGCCAAATACACGTATGTGTGGCCTTCGATGAAGTCGATCTGTAGGAGGGTTATGGTGTTTAGAGAGAGAATCATCACCAATATGCTGAGCACCAGAAGGACCACCTCACTAAATTTATAGGGGCCCATCCTTCCTTTTAAGGAAGTGTCTAACAAGATGAGTGCGCCAACTACTAACCAGGACCAGGAGATCAAGAATAACCACTCTCCTTTGCTGGTATTGTCAATGTCGCTCAATGTCAGAGCGATCAGCGCAATCAGGTTTACTATCATTATGATGGCAATTATGAAAGAGAAGACCAGCCCCCATTTCTTTCTTTCTTGGAACATTACCTCATGGAATTCTTCCGCGAGGCGATTATGGGTTTCAATGCTTTTGCGGCTCTTTTCTGAGCCATGATCCCTTCCCAGCCACCACGATAGCGGGCAGTAACAGTATTTTTCTAGATCTCCTGCCGATATCATCGGTCCTCCAAGTCGAGGTCAAGGAGAGAACGATCGATTATGTAGACGTTCTCTGGCATATCAAGATCATCTAGGTGGCCAAACCAATATACCACCATCCCAGGCCCGAAGATTTCTGTATATGGGATCAGCTGTTTGTTTGCATTGAACCGAAACTCGGGAGCATCACCAAATGTGGCCTTGCTCTCGATCCATAGGATTTCCTTTCCGTCAACTTTGATCGGTTTTTCGAAAAGACAATCGGGTGTTTTGGCGTACACGCCACGTATGTCATCCTCAGTACGATATTCCACACCTTGGCTGTCTAGCCAATTCTCTAAAAGGCTCTCACCCCAGTCACCGCGCCGGCGTTGATCTTCATTTGCCCAAGGAGAATAAACGTAATCGTTCTTGTTTATCTCTTCGATTTCTTTTTTAATCCTTGGATCTTTTATTTCTTCCTCGCCACGAACATTGGCCCAGAATTTTTTCTTTGACCAGCCCATTTCCTGGAATACGAACATTGCGGTGAGTATCGGTGGGAACCTATAATGTTCTGAAATCTCCATTAAGGTCTTACCTTGTCGCCATTCCTTCAACATTCGTTTGGTGTTGTTCTTCACCTTATAGAAGTTTTTCTTAACCTCACGAGTAGTTTTCTGGGTGTAAAGAACCACGAGTAATTCGCGGTCATAACCCTTTTTTTCTAACTTATCTATATCGGCAGGGCTGTTAAGCCTGTGGTATATGTTTTTGTATTCGTCATATTTCATCATGATCAGCACTCATCATGATAGTCATAGTTTGGAGGCGAGGTCCTCCACGGCTGTAAAGACAACATCTCTAACCATCGAAGTGGGGGGACAGTAGGCATTCTCATAGCGTGACAGGAACTCCCGGGCTGTAACCCGCTCTAATATTGCCGCACTGAGCCAGTTTATGCGACCGGTGGCGTCCTTGCCTGACAATATTTGGGCCCCTATGAGCCTCCCCGTTGACCTCTCTGCTAATACTTTGACTTTCAAGTTCTTGCCGCCAGGGTAATAACGGGCGCATGTGAACCCTGATGACATTCCGGTCACAACATTCATCCCGTACCAATGGGCCAGTCCTGTTGAGAGACCCGTACCGGCAATCTCGATGTCGCCCATAACACTGACCCAGGGGCTGGTAACACCTTCGTGAAGAGCGTGACCGCCTGCGGCGTTGATACCGGCAACACGCCCCTGTCTCACAGCACTAGAGCCTAATTGACTCATAGTAGGCCCCGGTGCAACGGCAGACTCGCATTCTATAAGATCTCCGCAGGCGAACACGTTATTCAGGAGTTTTCCTTTTTGATAGGGCTGAAGGCTGGGGGCCACTCTTAGACCTCCTAATGTACCAATATCAAGTCCCATCTGTTTAGGCAACTCTAGATTTGCTCTCACCCCAGTGCTGAATATGACCATATCGCACGGGATGGTCTTCCCTGCAGCGGTCACTGATTCAACGATATCATCGCCATTCACACTTTGGATAGGTGCATCCATAACAAAACGGATCCCTTTTTTCTCTAGGTAACATTGGACCTCGGATGCCATGTCAGAGTCGAGTACGCGCGGTATGACCTGATTCATCATCTCCACCACTACGACCTTTTTTCCAACATTATGTATCGCCAAAGCCATCTCAAGCCCTATGGCCCCCGCACCGATGATTGCCACCCTATCCGCATCTTTCATGGTTGACTCTATAGCTTTACCATCATTGATGGTGCGAACCACGAAGACGCCATTCAAATCCTTTCCGGGAATAGGGGGTATGAAAACCTTGCCACCTGTAGCGAGTATAAGTGAGTCATAGTGGAGGATGTCCCCATTGGCATCCACTGTCTTATTGTTTAGATCCACTGAATGAACCTTTGTCATCGTCTTTACTTCAATGTCACGTTCCTGACTGTAGTATTCAGGATCATGCATTATTATGTTGTTCCAACTGGTTTTACCCTCAAGAACCCAGGGGATGACACAAGGGGAGTAGGCAATATGTTCGTCCTCTGTTATAACAGTGATTTTGGCATCAGGGTCCGTTTTTCTGGCCGTAGACGCCGCAGTCATTCCCGCTGCGCCTGAACCTACAATCACTATCTTTCTTACCATGGTACACCTTTGCCGTTTATTGATAATAAAGATATTAAAGTATTCATGATATCCGTCGGCAAGAGGATGCTGATGGCAAAGGTAAATGACCCCCTCCGTCCTGAGGCGGTATGGAAAGAGAAAGATGCAGATGGAAACACTGTGCTCGATACAATGGTAGTGATCCTTCGCACTCGAGGCTGTGCTTGGTCAAAGAAGGGCGGTTGCACTATGTGCGGGTACAACCAGGCAAGCAATGAGGTTGTGAGTGTGGAGCAGATCATAGCACAGCTGGATGAAGTATTGGAGCGCTATGACGGCGAGCCCTTCGTCAAAATATATACCTCTGGGAGTTTTCTGGATGAAAATGAGCTGCCAGCCGAGGCCAGAGACGCTATACTTCAAGCCTTTGCAGGGGTGAAGAGACTGTTGGTTGAGAGCCGCCCAGAGTTTGTGACCAAAGATATCCTCTCCATC
>DUKW01000083.1 GCA_013329105.1 Candidatus Methanomethylophilaceae archaeon
AGAGAAGACGGATACGCCGTGTATTAGTCTGGTCGCTATACCCTCTTCCTTGGCGCGTATGCGCAGATCTATATGGGTGGTAGCTGCCATGGTGTCTCCGGCGGTGACGAAGGCCACTTTCCGCTCCTTAGCCGCTTCTATTACCTTCTCAGTTTCCTCCACCTCAGAGCGGTCCAGTAGGATGACCTTCTTTCCGATAACCTCTTCCAGCTCCTCTTTGCCTGCACCAAGAAGGTTGGAGGTGTAGAATTCCCCGTAGATTATGTCGCAACCCTGCAGTTCGCGTAAGGCTTTCACGGTCATGCCATCAACGCCGCTGAGACCAAGACCGACAAATAACAGCTCGCCCATACTCATCATTCTCTTCAACAGGCCGGCCGTTTTTAACGGTTACCCCCGTTTTGGGTAACTGAATTATACACTGTCGTCACTGTTAACCGCTATGGGACGCTGTATCAAAGTGCCTCTGAAAGATGGAGAGAACATCCGGCGTAAGTTAAAGGAAGACGGCCTTCTCGATCGGACAAGATCCGTGGTGGTAGAAGGAGACCATCTCCTGATACCAGTGGAAGGGAATATAGAAGGGTATGAGACACTGGAACGTGATCTTCCGCCCTTGAATTGTAGAGAGACAAACTATCGTCGTATGGTGGATGTCCCAGGAGAGCTCGTTGGGCTTTTACCCACTTCTTATGACTTAATAGGTGATCTGGCGGTAATCAAGCTAGACGAGAGACTCTTACCTTACGCAGAGGAGTTGGCAGAGGCCATAATGAAGGCTAACCCCAGGCTGCGTTCCGTGGCTTTGGACCATGGGGTAAAGGGTGAGATGAGGGTGCGAGACTTGGAAATTCTGAGAGGAGAGAATAAAACAGCCACTCTTCACACCGAGTTTGGCGTGACGATGGAGGTCGATCCGTCGCTGGTGTATTTTAATCCTCGTCTGGCCAATGAGCGCAAGCGGGTGGCCGATATGGTCTTAGAGGGAGAACTGATCGCGGATATGTTCGCAGGGGTAGGACCGTTTCCCCTCGTGATATGTAGACATGCGCGCCCTCGCCGTATATATGCGATCGACATCAACCCAGAGGCAGTGAGAATAATGGAGCGCAACATCCGTCGCAATAAGTTTCAGGAGATTATCGTACCCATACTCGGTGATGCCCGTGAGGAGATGAGGTCGTTGCCTCCGCTGGATCGCATAATCATGAACCTCCCCCAAATGGCTGACGAATTCTTAGATTCTGCGCTGTCAGCACTGAAAGTGGGAGGAGTGATTCATCTTTATCGCATACTGGAAAGAGATGCTCTTGAAGGATTTCAGGATTCGCTTGTCAGCAGGGCGGCATCATGGGGGTTCATTATCAGTCTTGAGACAGTCCGTGAGCTTAAGACCTACTCTCCAACGATGAGTGTGTATTCTTTCGATGTCAAACTCATCGCTCTTGGGTAGTAATCGGGCTCAGTGTAATACCCTTTTGCCCTTGGTAGTTGCCGCTCCTTTCAGCATAGGTCTTTTCAGCGGGTGAATGCAAGGTCTCGAACACCATTTGGCAGAATCTCTCGCCTATTGGTATGATAATGTCCTCATCGGAGGCATTGAAAGCACCCAGGGTGAGGGTGCCTTGGAATCCTGCATCTATCTTTCCGAAAGAACCCAACACCCCTTTGCGTATCCAGGTGGTTCTGAGCCATAACTGGGCACAGATGTCGGAGGGAAGGCCCACCGATTCGATAGTAGATACGTGGAAGAAGGTTCCGGCAGGCACACGGGCATCTCCCTCTTTATGCTGGGCGCCGTCAGCGGTGCGCAGCTCGGCAATGCGCAGATCATATCCGTTCGGCGTCAGGGACGCATCGCTATATCCATCTATTCTCAATATCCCGTTCTCGCGTAGCGAGACTATTATATGGTCCGGGAGAACGCACATGGTCGAAAATAGTGTTTTGTCTTAAAAGTCCTGTCTTAATGGTGTCCGTTCATTCCATCATAGTGTTGATAGTCAGTTCTGCAAGGTCGGTGGAATATTCACCGGTACGGCGTATCGAGCCGGCTATAAGACTGATGGATATGGAGTCCTCTACATCATGCCCCTGGGCCATGCGGTTAATATTGCGGCAAATCTCTTGCAAGTCATCAACGGCGTTGATGGTCTCGTTGGCAAGGTTTAGGTCACGGTCAAGCCATGAATCTACGGCATCCGAAAGAAGAGCGATAGCCATCGTTCCTCCTCTCTTTATTTCCGCTATCTCGTTTGCGTTTATATCGGCCTCCAAGATATTTATGGCGTTTCGTGCTATCTGTACTGTGTGATCACCTACTCGCTCCAATATCCTTCCTACCGTGAAGTTGGTGGTTATTTCCATGACGGGTACCCCTATTCTCCTTGATGCGAAGAAGTTCCTCTGCGCCATGTTTGATTGCCGTGATATGAGCCACTCAAGTCTGTCAACGTCATTGTCGCGATCGATTATACTCTCTAACACATTTAGGTTCTTGTTCTCCAAGGCTGTCAGCGCATCCAAAAGCATGTTCTTTACCAGCACCCGCATACGATCCACGGTCTTATCGAACCTCATCTCTGCGGGGTCCATAAGGTCTTTCAGGCCAATGTGGTTGTCGCTCTCTTCCAATATTTCCAAACCAATGGCCATCTGAGTGAGGGAAGATACGATATCCCTTATATTGGAGGGCATACGTCCTTTCGACCGTACCTCTAGG
>DUKW01000003.1:0-620 GCA_013329105.1 Candidatus Methanomethylophilaceae archaeon
TTTTGTCTTCATCCATCTCATCGAACTCTTTTTTCTGCTTCTTCAGTTCAGAGCTGACCTCTTCTCTGCCGCGGGGGTCGGCATCAATACCCTTCTCTATTAGCATATGGTATATGTCTATGAGTTTCATTGATCAGGTTAGGAAGGATCAGTGTTATCAAGTTTTTCCATAAACTGTTTTTTCCGCTATCCTTTAGGGAAAGTATTTTTTAACGTTACCCAATAGCGGGGATGTTGTTCATGAGAGAGATTTGGATCGAGAAATATCGCCCCCGAAAGCTCAATGAGGTAATAGGCCAGGAACATATTATAGAGAGATTGAAATCATATGTGGCCACCCAGAACATGCCTCATCTGCTCTTTGCCGGACCAGCAGGCACTGGGAAGACTACTTGTGCTTTGGCTTTGGCCAGAGAAATGTACGGAGATGATTGGAAAGGTAATATGATAGAGCTTAACGCCTCTGACGAAAGGGGTATTGACGTTGTCAGGGGCAAGATAAAGGAGTTCGCTCGTACTTCTCCCTTAGGCGGGGCAGCCTTTAAGATAATATTCCTGGATGAGGCTGATGCCCTGACTTCGGAGGCACAGGCAGCTCTGCGCCGGACGATGGAGCGCTA
>DUKW01000003.1:707-4320 GCA_013329105.1 Candidatus Methanomethylophilaceae archaeon
TGCGCCGGACGATGGAGCGCTACTCAGGAATATGTCGCTTCATACTTTCCTGTAATTATTCGTCCAAAATTATTGATCCTATTCAATCTCGTTGTGCAGTCTTCCGGTTCAGTCCGCTCACCGCCGATGATGTGAAGAAATACATCAAATACATAGCGCTGGAGGAAAAGGTCAGGATTGATGAGGAGGCAATTGATGCATTGGTGCATGTAGCTGAGGGTGATATGAGAAAAGCTATTAACTCATTGCAGGTGGCAGCCTCCTTGGAGACGCCTATCGACTTAGATCTAATTTATCAAACTACCGGCCTGGCAAAACCCGAAGATATAAAAAGGATGCTGGAAACAGCCCTTTCAGGAGATTTCCTGAGGTCACGGGCGATGCTTGATGACATAATGATAGATAACGGGCTTTCAGGTCAGGATATCATCAAGCAGATACATCACATGTCTTATGAATTGCCTATCTCCGATGAAGAGAAAGTGAGGCTCATAGACCGCAGTGGTGAGGTTGAGTTCCGTATAGTAGAAGGTAGCAACGAGCGTATCCAATTAGAGGCGTTATTGGCCTATCTGGTCATGATGGGTTCTCAGCGATAAGAGTGGCTAACTTTAAATAAGAATTAATTATTGACGCTTTAGGAGATTTGTAATGGCACGTTTTAAAGTGGCTGATGAGAGGCTTCTCAACAAGAGTATATGTATGAACTGTTCTGCGACCAACCCTCCAAGGGCCACTCGTTGTCGTAAATGTGGATACAGTCAACTCCGACCTAAGGCTAAGGAGAGCCGGAAGTCGTGATAGTGTGGGCGGGCCATTCCGTAAAACGCTTCGTCACAGTTCCGGAACTATGAAGGTATTGTTAATATATCTAATACCTTAACCCACATAAGCTTAAGGAGGCCGGCTTGTTATGAAGGTTCTCATAATCGACGACAATGTCGCCATCCAGGAAATAGTGTCAGAAATTCTAGCAACCGAAGGCCACGTGGTCGCTGCCGTAGGTACCGGCAAGGACGCCTTCAACAAGATACGGCAGTTTCGTCCAGATATAGTTTTCCTGGACATAAATCTCCCTGACATGGACGGATGGTCCGTGTTAAGGAAGATGAAGGAGGACGGTTTGACCGATGGTCTCAGGGTCCTGATGTTCACCGCTGACACTGACATAGGTACTGAGATATTTGGCCTGCAGGATGTCGTAGACGGTTATATCCGTAAACCCTTTAAAGGCAATGAGCTGCTGGAAAAGGTAAAGGCCATTGAAGCTTCTGATCCAGAAGATAGGACGAAGGGCAAGTTCAAATTTCGAGCGCTCTTCGGAAGGAAGGATGAAAAGAGCACCACCCCTATATATCGAAAACTGAACCTTAAAGGTGGCAAATCTTATATCGTGATGGAGAAGAAGCCTCAGAGAATTTATGAGGGTTTTGTCTCTGAGTTAATGGAGGGCAAAACTGGGCTGGTCGTCACTAGTGAACATCCCAAGGCCGTACGGGAGAAGTGGGGTCTTGAGAAGACACCTATCATATGGCTTACCTCCCGGACAGGGAAGGCGTATGTAGACCCTACAAAATTGGGCAGTATAACGTCTTCAATATCACAATTCATTGAGAATAGTCGCAACAGCGTAATACTGATTGATGGCTTGGATACCCTAATGCTCAACAACGAGTTCAATCAAGTGCTGAAGATGATCAACCAGCTAGAAGATCTTCTGGTTGACAACAATGCTGTATTGCTCATATCAGTGAACCATCAGCTTTTCGACCAAAAGGAGCTGGCATTGCTGCAGCGTAATAAAGAGGTATTGGACTTTATGGATGAATGAGGTCGAAGGTGTGTTGATGAGGATAGAGAATGTTTGGGGAAGAGAGGTGCTCTATTCTCGTGGAAACCCAACGGTAGAGGCCGAGGTCTGGGCAGATGGGCGCTGTTTCACTGCTATTGCCCCCTCAGGAGCATCCACCGGTAGTTTCGAGGCTCTCGAGCTTCGGGACGGTGATGAACGTTTCAACGGAAAGGGTGTATTGAAGGCCGTGCACAATATCAGGGAACGTATATCCCCAGCACTAAAAGGAATGGACGTTAGAGACCAAAGAGCCATCGATCAGTTTATGAAGGACCTTGACGGCACACCCAACAAAGCATCTCTGGGTGGAAATGCCGTAACAGCGGTGTCGATGGCAATCGCCAAAGCCGGTGCCTATGCCGAAGGAAAGGAAGTCTATGAGTATATTGGCGATGATGGTCTCACATTGCCGTTGCCGATGCTGAACATAATCAACGGCGGTAAACATGCCGGTGGCGAACTGAGAATACAAGAGTTCATGATAATTCCGGCTGGTGCCGAGACCTTTGCTGAATGCCTCCGTATGTCTGCAGAGGTCTACTCCTCGTTGAAGATTTTGCTAAAAAATCGTTATGGCGTCGGAGCGATTAATATCGGCGATGAAGGAGGTTTTGCTCCACCGCTGGACAATTCGTTCGAGGCCATGGCTACGATTGTTACTGCTATTGAGGATGCTGGGTACGAACCAGGAGAAGAGGTGTTTCTAGGTATCGATGCCGCCTCCTCTGAGTTCTATAAGGGAGGAGTCTACTCTATTGATGGGATGGAACTTAGCGCCGAGGAACTTATAGAGCATTATTCGCAGATGGTAGAAGAGTTCCCGCTGGTGAGCATTGAGGACCCTTTTGAGGAGGAAGACTTTGAGTCACTTGTGAAGATCACTCGTATCTTAGGAGATAGAGTACAGATTGTGGGTGATGACGTTTTCGTTACGAACACCGTACGTCTGCAGAAAGGCATCGATATGGGGGCGGCGAATGCATTATTACTCAAGGTCAATCAGATAGGCACGATCTCAGAGGCAGAGGATGCGGCACTAATGAGCAAACGCAATGGCTATAATGTGGTGGTCTCACACCGCTCCGGTGAGTCGGAAGATGTTACGATTGCTGATCTGGCAGTTGGATGGGGTACAGGCCAAATAAAGACTGGAGCCCCTGCACGTGGTGAGAGAACGGCAAAGTACAACCGCCTGTTGCGAATAGAAGAAGCTCTAGGTGAGAGGGCGCTCTTTCCAGGCTTAGATGCTATATTCCGTTGGTGAGGCAATAACGTTTTTCTTGTAATTACCATTTCACAACCTATGAGGGCCGCTGTATCGGTGATAGAGATGATAGAGGAGTTTGTTAACGGCTCCTTTAGCAACGAGCGGTCGCGCATCATCGTTCCGGAGCTGTCACGCCTTGTGATGAGGGTGCGTAATGCGAGGGTTCCGTTATTCTTTATCGCCGACTGTCACCGCCCATGGGATAAGGAATTGGATATTATGGGAGAACACACCATATACGGAACTAAGGGGGCGCGTCCTATAAAAGAATTTGAATCGAAAGGCGAAAAACTCATCGGTAAAAGATCTTACTCCGCATTTTTCAACAGTTACCTCGAAAGGGAGTTGAATGTCTTAGGACTCGATACGGTCATCCTAACTGGTGTTCTGACCGACATATACATCCACCATACAGCGGCGGACGCCTTTTATCGTGGTTTTGATGCGATTGTGCCCACAGACCGCGTCGCCTCTCTCGATGATGACACCCAGAA
>DUKW01000166.1 GCA_013329105.1 Candidatus Methanomethylophilaceae archaeon
ACGTGGAAGAGGGTATGATGAAGGGGCTGGAAGAAAAACCTAAAAAAGCAAGCAGTGCACTGGTGAACGCTTCCATTTACCTCCTGGAACCTTCAGTATTCAGATATATACACGAGACTCCTCTTTCGCCACGCAACGAGTATGAGATCACCGATTCACTGGTGGTTATGGCCAAAGAAGAAGGCGTAGCCGTCTATACTCTTCAAGGTAAATGGATAGATGTCGGTCAGCCCTGGGACCTTCTTGATGCCAATACCGCTCTGATGTCATATATCAAGCCTCATATAGAGGGTGTTGTGGAAGAGGGCGCCTACATAAGGGGGAATGTCGTGGTGGAAGAGGGTGCGCGCATCCGCTCTGGTTCTTACATCGAGGGCCCCGTATACATATCGGAGGGCTGCGATATCGGCCCTAACTGCTACATCCGCCCCTCTACGGCCCTTGGGCCGCGTTGCCGTGTCGGCAATGCCTGTGAGATCAAAAACAGCATTGTGATGGCTGACAGCAAGATACCGCACCAGAGTTATGTGGGCGATAGCATCATCGGCGAGCGCTGCAACCTTGGCGCCGGCACAAAGGTAGCCAATCTGCGCTTTGACCACCAACCGGTGTGCATCACAAAAAAAGACCTTTATATCAACACTGGAAGAAAGAAAATGGGTATGGTGATGGGAGATGATGTTAACACCGGGGTCAACGCAGTCATACTCCCTGGCACGGTCATCTATGAAAATGCTATCATCAACGCCGGTGCCAGGGCTAGCGGTCTGATCGGCAAAGGCGGACGAATCTTTTAGATAATGTCTACATCCACAGGGAAACCGGAGCGGTCATAGGCCTTCCAGCTGTTACGATCGAAAGGCAAGCAGGTAATTATATGCACACCACCCATACTGTTGAAGAACCCCCTATCGGCATCAGAAGGTTCATTGTTTCTCCCTGGATGAGAGTGTGCTGAACCGATAATGCCGAGGGCCATCGGCGCCATATTTATATCCAGTATCCCGTGTCTCTCTCCGCTCACCGTTCCTGGTAACAGAACCATCTCGGTGATTACTCTTTTTTCGGCACGCAGAAGGCAGAGAAATTCATTTGGAAAACTATGGCGTGCAGACTCATTTATGGCGTCCAGCAACTCACCCTCTATGGCCCACGTCATAGCGAGCCCACCAACTTTTCTTGCATGCGGGTGTAGAAGTTATCCTCGAAACGGATGAAACGGCCATAATCCTTTGATAGAGAGAACTCAACAGAGGAATTCCCAGGAATGTGGTACTCCCTCTGTCCGTCGATCACCACCAGACAACCCTTATCCATAAGCAGCTCTACCGTTATGCGGGCGCCAGTAGGCACCACCATCGGCCTGGCAGCGAATTTGAAGGGGGCCATAGGTACAAAGACAAAGGCGTTCACATGAGGATCGATGATGGGGCCGCCCACACTCATGGCATAGCAGGTAGAACCTGTGGGAGTGGCCACGATAACACCGTCGGCGCGCAGCTCAGTCGCCACCTGGTCGTCCACCATAATACGAAAATGACGGATCTTGGCGATGGTGTCTGTATGAATGACCGCTTCATTCACAGCATCTGCCAGTCGTTCACCTCTAAAATCAGTACGGAGCTTGAACCTCCTCTCGATAAAATAATCCCCATCCCTCACCTTTTTCATTGTATCCGGAATCTCGTCGGGGCCTACCTCGGCGAGGAAACCTATGGAGCCTGCATTAACACCCAATATTATGGCGTCATTCTTCTGCATTGCCCGCAGGATCGTCCCATCGCCTCCCACTGACACCAGTATATCGACGTCCATATCCTCTAGGGAAACACCTTCTTCTCCTAAGACGGAGGCAAGTTTCGATTCCAGTACGAGGTCCTCCCCTTCAAGAGAGGATATGACCTCCTTGCTTATGTCTACAGCCCCCTCTATGCTCAAATTGGTATATACTCCGTACCTCACAGCAACCACTCCTTTAATCTCCTATCACCCACGGCTAGGAAGTTGCTACGCGCATTAATATCAAAGGGCATATCCATCAATTCACCGTCAAGTGTAAATATCTCTCCCCCCGCCTCACGTAATATCAAATGGCTGGCGGCAATATCTATGACCCTTATGCTTCTCGTAGGGTCCTCCGAGTTCATAAGGAAGCCGTCGACAACCCCCTCCGCTACCAGACACATCTCTATGGATGCGCATCCATAGGCCCTTGTGCGGCTGCATCTTTTAAGGATCTTGAATGTATCAGGATGGGCCCCGCAGCCCAGGTACAGTATCATGCAGAGGTTGTCTTTATCCGATATTTGCCGCGCATATATCCTGCGCCCGTTATGGAATGCACCTTTCCCCTTCTCTGCCATATAGACATCGTCGGTGGCAAGGTTGCGGATGTAAGCATATTCAACATCACGGAGACTCTCATCCCCCACCGCAAGAGAGGCTGTGTAAAGCGGAACGCCCATCATAGAGTTGTGGGTACCATCAATAGGATCAAGGACCAGCGTTCTCTCCCCCCCACGATCCACGAAACCTATCTCTTCGCTGAGGACGTTAAGCAGTATATTATTCTCCTCTAGATAACTGAGCACTACGTTCTCGGCACACTTGTCGATCTGTGTGGTGGGGGTGCCGTCTGCACCTTGGCACACCTCCTTTCCACGCTCAGCAAGGTCAGGTATGCTGCGGGCGGTGTCACGTATAAGGATCGACAAATGTTCTAATAGTTCCATCATCGGCGGTCAATTGCTATGAGAGCTATAATTGGATTGTGATGACTACGATGAAGTTCACAGCAAAAAGTCAGACGAGAACAACACATAGCCACCTGTATATGCACTTTTGATGCTGATGCCATACTTATCTTTCCCGTCGCCTGACCGACGACGAAAAGTGGCAACTCTCAACCCTAAACCCTTAACTCTACCGTGACGTTAGAGGTACTGATTGCCAGTCAATACTCGATAGTCAATACTCGATACAGTCTTACGGATTTTGTTTGTTATCCTGTCCCCTCGGTCGCTGATAGCTCCCCTCATCAGCCGGTGCTGTGGATAGATGACAGTAAAGGATAATAATAAGCGGATATCAATACAGAAAACTTGAGAGACCGTAGGGAGTATCAGCATGCAGGACTCCGGAGAGATGGCAGTGGAGAACGAGCAGCGGAATGAGATCTTTCGATTCAACTTCCATGATCGCAGCGAGGAAATGAGCGCTGTGATGCAGATGCGCATTGCCCCCGGCGGCATCAATGAAGCTTTTCTTTTCGTTATGACGGAGGGGCTGATATGCGGGATGCGCAGCAACTTGC
>DUKW01000017.1 GCA_013329105.1 Candidatus Methanomethylophilaceae archaeon
ATTTTGGAGAGCTCTTCGTTCATCTTGTCGTATATCTCGCCCTCCTTAACCAGCTTGGGGTTCTCGGCGACCACAAGGTACGCCTCCGGACCTTTTGCAACCAGTACACCTACCTTGGGATTTGCCTTTAGATTGGCGCTGGTCGTTTTCATCATCACTTCACCAGCAACCACGAGGTCGGGAGCAGGAGACATACCGCTACCCACTACGATTGCGTGAGGAGTCCCATCCTTGGAGGCGGTCGCTATCACTTTAACAGCATCTGGGTCATTTAACAATGTTCTTACTTTATCTGGTACGTTTACCATCTTATCACCCAAAATATTGTAGAATCAAAAGGCTATTTAATTTTTTATTATATAAATAGATAATAATATATTACATTATCTCAATAAGGCCAAAATTTGACCAGGTAGCCTAAAAATCATTCGACCGAAGGATTCCTGTTAAGAATCAGCATGGCGGTCACGAGTGCAATGCCAGCTATAAGCAAAGGTACTATGTCCATAAGTTCTATATGCATGATCGAACCTCAAACACCATATGACGAATGGGTATAAATCACTGACGCCATAGTTCAAATCGCTTTTAAATGCTGTACCACCAAACAGATGTTTCCGTTCTCATCTTCCACAGGAGTACTGGTGCACTCATAGTACTTTTCTGTCTTAGAGACAAACTTATTGAACTTATGGGATGAATGAGTCATGTGTACAGATGGGGTCTCACAGTCCTCACAAGGAGAGGTACGTCCCATCAAAGAGTAGCACCTCTTTCCTATGACTTCATCAATCCTTTTACCCCAGACTTTCAAGCCAGCTTGGTTCATCCACACCACAGTGTGCTCCGAATCATGAATTATAATTATATCATCTATGACATCCATTATGATATTAAGAAGGACCTCGCAATAATTCGATAGCGCTTTGCCACTCATCTTTTACCACCCCAAATCGATTTCAAATGAACATTTATCTTTAACCATAGCCATATCAAGAAACAAATATTTTATCGCTCTTATGTCTAGACACCCTCTCAGTATGGACAACCGAGCAGAGACAATACTTTAGCCAAGGTAGTTTTCCCTCATAGCTCTTTGTGGAGTCGCTAGTACCTGCTTATTATTGTTATTGATGTTATTTTGCGAGTAACAGGAGAGGCATAGCCTTCTTGCTAACATCCTCTTCTCTTCATTTTGGGTATGATCATGTGGCCTTTATTCCCATATCAAAGACAGAGATAGTGGAGGATTGTGATATGATTTATACATGAATGACTCTCGCCTGTTGGATGGTTTCCATCAAGACGAAGGGGATAAAGCATCAACCGCTTCAGGATCGAGAACGATTTGACCGCTCTCTTATTTTCACTTTCTACATCCTGCTCATGATATCTGTTCTGTCATCCTTTTTCTATGTCCTCTTTTACAGCGATGAGCCCACTTTACCATTTTTCCTTTATTTTCTGTTACAGATCCTTATGATCATGTTCTTCTTTTTGGGGCTGGTCACATATGTGTTCAAGTTCAAGCGTGGACACATAAGATTTGCACATGTTGCATCCTTCGTTATAGTTGTGTTAGCATTGATCGCCACCATCATACTCAACCTAGATCGAGCAAATGTGGATTTGGATTTCTACCTATATCTAACGCTGGACGGGGATGCTGTCCTTAAGGACTTCATCATCATCTTTATCGATCTCTCTGCCGCATTTGCATGGGCATATTTGATAGGCTTCGGTGTGATAGGCGTTTCGACAGCAATACTCAGACAGGACATACCACGTCTATTAGCCTTTGTAGACTGTATGGATATTGAAGAGAAGTCCTTAAGGAACCGTCTCGTCATCGGCGCGTTCTCGATACCGAAGATAGTCAGCATAAAAGGGGTAGAATTGGGACCTATGCCCTCTGAGGGGGACTTACCCTTAGAGGGATTGAGAAGAACATTCCTGTTGATGATCTATTTTGCCATCCTAGTCCCATCATACATATTTTTGAATCCATTGTTTCTTATAAACTCAGGTACAGTCGACCTTGTGGCCTTGGCAATAGGAGCATCACTTTTCATACCCGTCGTGATCTTTCCTTTTTCGTGCATAACAGATACAAGTGCCAGGATAATCAGTGGTTGCCGAGATTTCCATCTGGGTGAGGGGTTCAGGCATACTATAACCAATTTTCTGGGATGGGGCACGGTCATTCTCCTTCTCATCTTATCCTTACAGTTAACCACGATTTCGGAGATAATTAACATGTATCTTGTCTATATGAGCATAGCAGTATGTGTGGCGTTGGTTTACACATACATCTATTACAATTATTTCCAAAGCGATCTTGTGAATGATATAGTGGTTAAGTTCACTAAGCTACGCAGTGAGCGGGCAGCCTAACCCCAATAACAATTACCAGGAACAATTGATCCTATGATCATGTAGATTTGTTTTTTTTAAAAAAAAGGAGTAAGTTGTTTGCCTTAATTTAGGCTTTTTTTGGGTTCTCGTGAGACATCGCTATCTTCGTGGACTCTTTCATCTCCTCTTCCAGAGTCTCGCTCAGATTTTCCATTTCTGCACGTATTTCCTCCATCTTGGGCAAAGGACCTAAGACATCCTCAGGGACTCCCAGAACCTTTATCAACTGCTTCAAATCAGTGATTTCCCTTTCGGGTACGGCGGTACCGCTGCCCATGTAATCCGACATCCCCTGTGCCAAACGGGTAAGCTCCATTGGGAAGAAGAACTTCGTTGCCTCACCGTCCCCCAGATCACGCAGAGTGTCCAGTGAAAGGACGGTAATCGCTTTGGAGTCTAAAGTGGACGCTCCAAGTGTTAATACACGGAGCTTTTGAGCCTCACCCTGAGCCTTCAAAATGGTTCCCAGCCTTTCGCCCTCTGATTCCAGTAT
>DUKW01000136.1 GCA_013329105.1 Candidatus Methanomethylophilaceae archaeon
ATTAGGACAATTCAATCTGAAAATCTGGTCGAACGTGCGCGGATTGCCGGTGAAAAAATGATTGAGACCCTTAAGGCATCTATAGGCGGTCCTGTGATTGATGTGCGCGGCAAAGGTTTCATGATAGGTATCGAGATGCCCGGGCACGCAAAGGAGCTACAAACCTTTGCTATGGAAAGGGGAATCCTGATTAATGTGTGTGCTGAAAATGTTGTCAGGCTTGTTCCCCCTCTTGTGATTAGTGACTCCTCTTTACAGAAATTCCTGGACACTTTTAATTATTATATGGAAATTATATGACAATTTGTCGGAATATTTCCCTTCTTCTTTTTTTTTGTATGATATATTACATATTAATAGACGAAAATCATTATTACATTTATGTCAAATGTGCAGTCCAAGGAGAGCGTTGCTGAGAGAACGCGGGTTTACATAGATTCACATCCAAGCATCAAGGACTGTGTTTCGAAGGGCCTTATTAATTATTCCTCATTGACAAGACTGATAATGAAGGAGCTAAACATTAGCAATGAGGAAGCAGTTATGATAGCCTGCAGGCGATATGCCCAAAAGCTGGGCAGTAGCGATCATGAGGGGGAGATACTTAAGATTCTCAAAGACAGTCGTTTGGAAATGAGGACCAAGCTTTGTATAATCACCGCCAAAAATGATTGGGCTGTGATGCATAAGATGGACAGTCTATTTAGGGACCTCTGGAATGAGAAATCGATCATGCAGATCGTGCAGAGCACCAGCGCTGTGACGATTATCTGCGATAAAATGCTCAGAGACCGTATCATGGATACATTGGGGAGGTTCAATATCATTAAAGTCCGTGACGATCTTGTAGAGATATCAGTAAAGAGCCCTGAGGCCATTGTGGAGACCAGTGGTGTCATCTCTTACTTGATAAACAACCTCTCTGATGCCGGAATAAACATCGAGGAGACTATAAGCTGTCATACGGACACAATATTCGTGGTCAGCAAGGACAGCATGATCGATGCGTATTCGGTTCTCAGTCGTACCATACAGAATGCGGAAGAGACAGTAGAGGCCCGACAGGCTTAGGCTGTTTATGAAAGCCCAGGAAGATATGGGCACCCTTCATTATTTTTGGGGTAGTTGTTCTTTCTGTTTCCCATCTAGCTCCGAATCTCCTCTGCAATCCTGGTAAGCACCAGAGTGCCACACCTTCAAGTCTTGTTTATTGTATTGGCCAACTTTTATCGATAAGATTTTGATGCTTAATCAGTTAGATATAATTGAGATCAGTGACAATTTGCATTTATATCTTACCTGTTTTGCCCTGAAAGTTATCCTTAACTTTATCTTCATTCAAAAATGGGGATTATCCACACCCCTTTCCTTGGTTAAGATAGAGAAGATGGAGCCACCAGAGGGATTCGAACCCTCGGCCTGCTGATTACAAGTCAGCCGCTCTACCTGGCTAAGCAATGGTGGCATGCTGCAGGATATTTAGCATCCCCTTCTTATCATTTGTCCTTATTTTAAGTGGTTCCTTTGATCGCTGCCAGTATCTGGGCTTACCAAAAGCTTTATTATGGGTAAAAGTTTGTCGGTGAGTCGTACCTATTCATATATTATAAATTGGTGAAATTTATGGCAATTAAGAACGGCGATGTAGTATGCATAGAGTATGAGGCTTATCTGGTAGACGATAACACACTTTTCGATACCAGCAATGAGGAAAAAGCAAAGGAAGCAGGCATTTATAATGAGCAATATAAATACGCTCCCATGCCTGTATTGGTAGGGAGCGGAGGACTCTTTAAAGGGTTAGAGGACGCTATAATTGACTCTGAAGTGGGAGAGGAGAGAGAAGTTATACTCCCCCCAGAACTTGCAGGCGGTGAGAGAGATCCTAAGCTCATTGAGTTATTGCCTATTCGTGAATTTCGTAAGAAAGACGTCGAGCCCTATCCAGGTCTTGAGGTCACGATTGGTAACCGCAAAGGTACGGTGACCTCTGTACATGCAGGAAGGGTCAGGGTCGATTTCAACAGCCCTTTGGCTGGTAAGACGCTGAAATATAAGTTCACTGTGACCGAGATAATTGAGGACCCCTTAGAGAAGGCCAAAGCTTTGTTGGACCTCAATTATGGCACCTCAGACGGCTTTGATTTTGAGATCAGAGATGACAGTGTAGACGTAAAGTTATCCGAAGTTTGCAAGTTCGATCAGAACTGGCCTATGGCGCGTTTCAGGCTGGTCTCAGCTCTCCGTGAGACCTTCGGTGTGGATACTGTCCGTTTCATCGAGGAATGGACAAAGATATCGAATGAGGACGACTCTAAAGAGTCTGAGGTGGTTGAGGAAGCGTCCGACAACTCAGATGAGTGAGCCGGAAAAGAGAAACTATTAAATCAATCTTTTTAATCTTTACGATGGGCGCGTGGCCTAGCCAGGATATGGCAGCAGCCTCCTAAGCTGCAGGTCAGGGGTTCGAATCCCCTCGCGCTCGCCAGAAGCGTTAACCATATATTATCGCACCTGCCACGATGCAGACGAGTGCTGTACTCAGTGTGGCTATTACCAATTGCAATCTTTCTTGACTATGCTTCTTCTTTAAGTCAACCCTTTCGGCTATTTCTGAGGCTTCATCTGCGATCTTTTTTCTGAGCGCCTCAACGGATGCGTTATTCTCATCTTCAGACATAGTCATTGCCAGGGGTTGGGATGAATTTAATGTTTGTGCGACCCGGGTGATAGTGTTATCAAGGTAATGTTACATTAACCCTCGGCGCTTGATATGAAGGAAGACATCCCCAAGTCACTCGTTGGTTTAGGTTTAGAAGAATGGTACACAAGCCTGAAGGATGAGGAAAAACGTATATTTTTGAGATATCTCAACAAAGTAGGCATCACGGAGAATGCGCGTGATCTTTTACTTGCTATAGCGCGTGCCTCCAACGAAGAAGAGAACTACAACTTCGCAATGCTGGTAGCATCATATGGTATAGACATTGGACCGGAGGATATGACGTCCTTCCTTTTGATGGAGGAGCTCATTACTGCTTTGGTTGAATCAGAGCAGTATGAGGAGGCGAAAGAGGTATGTTTTATAGCATTGGAGATGTTCCCAAAGCTGACTGAAAAACTTATCGAGGCGAATAATGGTAACATCCCTAAAAAAATGGCCTGCCGGAATCGTCTAATAGATATAGTTGTAGGGGTGGATGGAGATTATGATTTCGCAGAGAGGCTGCTTCATGATTTTGTAGATAAGGGTATACTGCAGCCTGAGGAGCTTTCTCTGCGACTTAACAGCCTTAAGATCCACCGCCTACAGCGCGGTTTTGATATGATCTTTACTCTTCGCCCTAAGGAAAATTAAGACCCGACGATCTCTCGGCCGGGTATGAATGGATAGATATCTATGCCAGGCTCCTCATATGGGTGGGCGCTCATTATAGCGTCTACCACCTTGTCTAGGTCAGAGGCTCGGATGGCAAACTCTAGGCGCAACTCATCTGCCTCCTCTAACCGGCCCACTTTTCCTTGGTAGGGGTTGGCACCCGCTAGCGGTCTCCAACAACCTTTAACCATCTGATAGCTGAAGACCATATCATAATGAGGATAGATCGGCTCCATAGCGGAGTTCACGGCCTCCATGATTTTTTCCCTATACTCTGGGGGCAGGAAGACCACTACTTTATAGAAATCTCCTATACGCGGCATATCACAATCAATGTTCGCCGTTATTAATCAATCTTACTCAATGGAAGGATTTATCATCCAAGGTAGCGTTCTTTCCCGCATGGTAAAGCAGGTAAGGGCTTCCCACATTCTTGTACAGAGCGAAAAGAAGGCCAAAGAGATAATGGAGTTTGTCAATGGTGGTGAGACCTTTGAAAGCATGGCTAAGAAATATTCCGAATGTCCCTCAGCTAAGAACGGTGGGGACTTAGGGTGGTTTGGCCGCGGAAAGATGGTTCCTGAGTTTGAAAATGCTGCCTTTAAGGCAAAACCCGGTACTGTGGTGGGGCCAGTACGCACACAGTTCGGTTGGCATCTCATAATGGTCACTGATACAAAGTGACACAACCCCTTTGAAATCTTATGAAAGGTCCTGAAGGATCTTTTTTATCTCCTTTATGGTAGCCACTCTTCCAGAGACGTAGGTTTTGCCGTTTATCGTTAATGTAGGAGTCATAATAATACCTCTATCAACCATCTCATCGTAATCCTCCACCTTCCGCAACTCGGCATCGATGCCGAGCTCTTTTAAAGCATCCCGGGTATTGCGCTCCAGTCTCTTGCATTTTGAGCAACCGCTACCGAAAATTTCTATAATCATTATGTTCACCTTGTTTACACCCTATTTTAGCGATAACCTTTGAATCTCGTACTGTGAATCGTTGGTATTAGATATTCTAAATTGAATACTATCATAAGTAACCTTAAAGAAATGGTGCCGTGATGCAACGATCGAACAAGACGTTTCATGGCCATCATTTTGCTAGGAAATAATAGTATTTCAAAATATATAGAAGTGGTGTTGGTATGGCAACAGTAAAAGTGAACGCAACATTGTGTGACCGTACTCATTACGTCAAGGTAACGATGAGGGATGATGGCATTATGGACGTTGATATTGTTTCTGATTGTGAAAAGGTAAAAGAATACGGTGATCAGCTTGGCACCCTCAGCATGGCTGACTTAGGAAATATAACCATGAGCCGAATCATGGATCCACGTATTGTGGAACATTTAACGCCAACATGCCTTGCCCCTGTAGCGGTTTTTAATGCCGCATGGTTGGAAAGCGGTCTGATGTCTCGTTCTCTGGCGCTGAAGGTAGCTGAGGAATCAATAGAATTTATAGAGTGATCTTTTAGGATCGTGAATGCGTCTTGTTTTATTTATTTCGTTATGATAATGATATTGGTTTTGGAATTCTTTGACTAGGACATGCTATTAACCGCGTATGAATAGCATTCATCAGTGTTTATATTCCCTTACTAGGTCCTCGTTGACAGTTATCTCTAAAGGCTTAAGGTCGACGGAGGGCGAAGAGGGGGCTGATGATATTGACAGGATCTTTTCTTTGGAACGTCTGGCAAACCAATGTTGACTTGCTATAGTTGCTAAATAAGGAACCGGCGGCAAAAGGAAAAAGAAGGAACCTATTAGGTTTACGAATTTTTTGGAGAATGGTGTGGCCATTATTTTTCGCTCTACCGGATCGTCGGTGTCATGCGGACGTATGAGTCCTAGTATAGAGCGTATTATCTGCATGTCAGCCTGCATGATAACACCAATACTCCAGTCTATGGCTTTGTCCATGGGGACAGAGTACCCACGGGCATAGCATTCATGTTTCAGTATAGCCTTTCGCAAGTCCTCCTCGCCAGAACCACGATATTCTGTCCATGCATGCCCCATCGTAGGTAATGAATGGGCGTCACTGGCACCCAGTGTCGCCCAGCGGCCACTGTACATCTCAGCAATGCAGCGGGCATGGTTGTTTGTCCATGAATCTATGTGGCCGGCGTTCTGAGTCTCGATAGCGTCTATGTCGAGTTCGAATATCATCTCTTGAAGTGAATGTATGTGAAGACTGAAAGGGTGTGGGGCGACCACCAATCCTCCTTGAGAACGGATGGCATCAATAGTCTCGGCGGCACTCATTCCAGGCGGTATCTCTTCATTCAGCCATAGACCTAAGATCTCCCCATCACTGCTTGTTA
>DUKW01000157.1 GCA_013329105.1 Candidatus Methanomethylophilaceae archaeon
CGCCTGAGACGGCAGCAGCAGCGGCGGCCTCCACGGCGACCTTTTCGTTTGTAGAGAATTCGAAGTACATACCAGCATCCTGAGCTATTCTCTGCAGTGTGTTACCTATCTCTGAAGATGGTGTACCGGGGTAGGTTGAGGCAAAAGCCACACCCGCCTCGATAAGCCCTCTTGTTATGGCTTCATTACCAAGAACTAAAACTTTCCCTGAGTCTTCCAAAAGCTTATCCAAATAGATTCCTCCATAAATCACTCTGGCGCTGCCTGACGATGCGGCCGTGTCGACATTTGATTTTTGAGGAGGTAAGAGTTCTATCGATTAAATTGTTTACTAACTTACAGCAACGAATAACCTTTATCATGGTTTATGTTCTAGACCAGAGTTGATGCCTAAGACCTTTCACAACCTAAAGATAAGAGTAATATGCAATGCTACCGAGAACGAAGATCTCCTAGTTGAGACCATGAAAGAGTTATGTGGCGAAGGCGATATCGAAATCACTGAAGGTGAGGGACACTACGGAAACCGCATCTTTGTACTCGAAGCCGAATTGAGATCGCTTAAGGAACATGATCGACTTTTTAAGACTCTAGGATCGGACGCCGTCCTTTCCGTAATCAATGAGTTAGAAGCGCGAATGGATGATGATGGCACACTATATCTCCGTTTCGACAAACAGGCGGCCGTTCAGGGAGAGTGGAAACTGGTCCGTCATGGTGACGTCTTCGCGATCAGTGGAAAGGTGGAGACACATCCAGTCAACCGAACGGAAGCCATGCTTAAAGCCAAGACATACCTCCGTTCCTTTACCGAATAATAAAGTTGATTTACCAGAATGTTTTCCTCAGCTTCAAGCAGGGGTAGCCAAGCTTGGCCAACGGCGCAGGACTTAGGATCCTGTCCTTAGTGGTCCAAGGGTTCAAATCCCTTCCCCTGCACCATACAACCAATTTTCTTAAAAAACAAACCACCACTAGATTGTAAAAAGATGCGGTCGCAATATGGCCTAACACCTAATGATTGAGCAACAGACTTCTTGTTAGGGGTTAAATGCAAAAATGAGAGGTTCGAGAGCGTAAAATTTTTCCTTTCTCAGATCTAAAGAAGAGTGATGACACAGGATCACGAAAAGGACAAGGACAAATTCCTGAAAGAAAGAGCCTCTCTCGTAGAGTGGCTCAAATCACGTGGATATATCAAGAGCGATACTGTAGCCAATGCTGTCCTCAAAGTCCCCAGGGAGGAGTTTGTGCCTCCTGAATACCGTGACTACACATATCTAGAGACCCCCCTTCCTCTACCTGGGAAAAATGCCACCATATCCTGTGTCCATACTTATTGTATATATTATGAGGCTTTGAAACTCTCCCCAGGCGACCGTTTTCTAGAAGTGGGTATGGGCTCCGGTTACGGTGCTGCCCTAGCTAGGGAGTTGGTAGGCAGTAGGGGAAGGATAGTGACAGTGGAGATAGACGAAGAGACCTATCGTTTTGGTAAAGCCAACCTGGAACGGCTAGGATATAATGACGTGATCACGATTCTAGATGACGGCTCGGGAGGATACGAGAAATATGCCCCCTATGATAAGATAGCGGTTACCGCTGCTTGCCCAGAGGAACCTAGGAGGATTATAGAACAACTAGAGAAGCCGGGGGCAATCATATACCCTGTTGGAGGCTCAAGATACCAGTACCTTATGCTCACAGAGGTCAACAAAGAGGGAAAGGTAAGCTCGCAGTTCCTCACGACCGTTGTTTACGTCCCACTGAGAGGAAAATACGGCGTATCCTTTTACAAATGACTGAGTACTAACATATTATTTGCAAAGGAAGCTGTCTCGACAGAATGATATAGAGATGGAGTGTTAGGTTAACTTATCCGCTCACTCTGGCAGCCTTTGAGTCAATAAAATTCTGAACATCTTTCTCTTATAACGGACCTAGGTCCTCTCTCAATCAATGCCGTAGACCAATAAAGATCTGGTAGCAACTCGCATAACAACTACAGGCCATGTTTTGAACGTTACTTAATACTCTCCAATTGTCCAAATCCGAAACGGCCTGACTGTAAGCTCTTCGAGATGCATTCTTTTCTTTTTATCAAGACCATCGAACGTATGTTAAAACCCCACTTAAGGGAGCTCTTAGAACGAAGAAAACCCTATCTACGAATTTCTTTACCTTGTATCATCCCATACTGACAACAAGTGACAAAGAATAGGAAAAAAGGTTTGTGTGTTCTGTGGCCTAATACGTCTCGCACTTCCTTTCGTAGTAGTTGGATGAATGGCCACATGAGGGGCATTCTTCCGGAGGTGTCTTACCTTTGTGGACGTAACCGCATTTGCGGCAGACCCATTCGACTTCTTCCTCTTTCTTCCACACTGTGCCGTTCTTTACCTCTTTTAGAAGCTTCTGATATCTCTCTCTGTGGTGGGCCTCGGCAGTACCAATGGCTCTTAACCTGGCAGCGATGTCAGTTAGACCCTCCTCCTCAGCTACCTTAGCGAACTCAGGGTACATCACGGTATTCTCATAATCCTCCCCTTCTATAGCCGCCTGCAGGTTGGCTATAGTGTTACCGTAACCCAGTGGAACCTCAGCCTCAACATTGAGGGCCTTTACTTCCTTAGGACACTTTCCTCTGAGGTCCTGCATCAGACGGAAAAGCCACTCTGCGTGTTCCCATTCGTTCTCTGCTGTTAAAAGAAAGAGATCGGCTATCTGTTCATATCCCTCATTCTTAGCAACCTGTGAATATAATCTATATCTGTTACGCGCTTGGCTCTCACCTATGAATGCCTTTGCTAAATTCTTTAATGTTCTCTCCACTTAATCACCAGAATGTTGATTAAATGGTCATTATTTAAAACTATAGAATTTACGGTGAGATCATCTAAAAAGTTATGTTTTCTGGAATTGAAAAAAGCAAATGGGTCTATATGTTCCGTGCCTTAAATCAAGGCATGGTAGATCCTTTATGAGCATATTGGTTGATCTATGAAGACTTCTGATGAGAGAGAAATTTAGAGGCTCTTATACCATATGTTCATATTTTCTAGGTTGCCAAATATATTTGTGTTTCGGGATAGCGTACCCCCATAATTATATCCCCCACGGGAGAAAACTATATTCATACCGGTGGAAGCGGAGCGAGCAATGGTGAAGGCCACCCTATACCCACGCTTACGCATCTCTCCCTCCATATGAATCAACAAAGAGCTGGACATA
>DUKW01000105.1 GCA_013329105.1 Candidatus Methanomethylophilaceae archaeon
TGTGGCCTTTGGATGGCATATCCCTCCTTTGTTAGTGACCTTGCACACCGATCCTACGGTGTCCATCCCCGCCACACGTAAACGGATACACTCAAAACCGAAAAAGTTCTCCAACGCTTTTACGGTATGGGGGCGGAGATTGCGGTTGACCACCGCGCCCTTGTCATTTATAAGTATATTATTGCCGGCTGCGTTTAATTTATCTTCAATCCTTATAACGGGTATGTGACGTTCTAACTTCTCGAGCTCAGAAGCCTCTATTTGACCGGTGACCACAGCTCCCTCCGAATTCATGGCCACCAAGGAGCCCAAGATATGAGAGGAAGAAACAGTTATCCTTACGACCTCTACACCCAAGGCCTCACGAAACTCTGATACCATTTGTTCATCGGCATCAGAGGGGACGAGAGCGATCTTGTCATTGGCAACACAGTATACGCCTATGTATGGGTTACCGCTGTAGCTTGATAACTTCATCATGACGTAAGTTTCCTCTCTACTCTTTCGCAAGCGATACTTCTACAAGACCGTCTTCGAAACGCACCGCCCTGATCGTGACCTTTGTAGGAGGCTTTTGTATGCCCCGTGACCATATCAATTCATTAACGCCTGTGTCTATCCAGACATCATCATCATCGACCTTCATGTGCCGAGCTACATACTCTCTGATCTCTTTGATAGCCCGGTTGGCCCTTTTACTTCTGGGCACGGCTTTAGTGTCCTTAAGAGGAATATTCATTATTCTCTCATTCTCATCCATCGACCGCTCACTCCTTTATATTGGTCATGCGCCAGCTCCTCCTCTTAGGATGGCGCAGGAAATTTCTATTGGTACGGACCATGACCCAAGCAGGTACTCTGCGGTTCTGTTTGCCGGCTTTCTTCAGCCTGGCTTTCATAGCTGGCGGTTTATTCCTTGTCATCTTATCTCCTCTCGATCTTGATATCCCTTTTTTTGGGTGTCATCTGCTTGAGTATCTCACGGAGCGTCCTATCGTCAATCTGTCCCCTCAAACGGCCACTGTTGGCCAACTGAATGAGCTGATACTCTACTGCTTCCGCAATGTCAGGATGTGCTATACGAACATTGGCTAATCTCTCGCGGGCCTCGACGGTAAGGATTTGCCTAAGAATAGCCTGCTTTTGCATCTCGCGCTGCTTAGCTAGTTCTTCGGCTCGAATACTTTCTTGCTGTTGGTGCTGCAACTCTGCCAATCTTTTCTGCCTTATCGCCTCAAGTTCAGACTCATCCATATGACAAACCCCCTCTAAGCGTTCAGTTCGTCATATATTTCTTTAGCAACATTATCCAATAAGGACATCCCTCTAGGGCTTATTCCCCTACCCTCTTTACCAACCGTCTGGAGTAACCCTGCCGTTTCTAGCTGAATAAGGCATTTACGCGCAATGTTACGGCTTCCTTTGACCGCCTTATTAGGTTTGGAACCACGATCAGCAAAACCACCATATTCCTCAGCCAGGCGTGAAGACCCCATGGGACCTTTTACATATATTTTTCTCAGAACGGAGGCAGCCCTAGTATACCACCAATCTTCTTGGGTAGGGGCTTTCTCAGTATGCCTTCCTGTACGAACGAACTCAGCCCACTCAGGAGGCTCTATTGCATCGAACTCTTTGAGCTTCTCGGCGGTCTTGAGGATAAGTTTCTCAGGAGGGACATCATAGACGGTGACCATTTCATTCAACCTCTATTAATAGGTACCCAAACCAAAGTGTTGGGGAGTTTGTTATCTGTGTGAATATTGCACCTATATAAAAGTGTTATGCACAGCTAACAATCTTTGGCCAACAACCAGAAGTTTAATTTATCCCGAGCGAGACTTAACCCTTGTGAAATTTGTTGTCTGTATCACTGGGGCTTCGGGCATAGCATATGGCGTAAGACTACTTCAAGAGCTCCCAGGCCATAAGACGCTGGTGGTCTCCCGAACGGCAAAAGAGATTTTGAGGTATGAATGCAACATGGCATATGAGGAACTTTGTACTCAAGCTGACGAATTCTATGAGGATGATGACCTGATGTCTCCGCTTGCCTCGGGAAGCAACGCCGTGGACGCGGTGTTTATAGCTCCGTGTAGTATGTCCACTTTATCTAAGATATCGCACGGGATCGCTGATACGCTCATAACACGCATCGCTACAGTGTGTTTAAAAGAGCACAGAAAGCTTATTTTGATCCCTCGTGAGACTCCCAAAAGCGAGTTCATGTTAGAAAATGAGCTGCGTCTCGCCCGCATCGGGGCAGTCATACTCGATGCAAATCCTGCATTTTACCACTTACCTTCCAGTGCTAATGATATGGTGGCATTCATTGTGGGAAGAGCGCTGGAGCAAATAGGGATAAATCATAACTTGTATCGCCGCTGGGGTGAATGATTTTCATCACTCTAGGTATAGGGCCGGACGCAGTGGCATAGCGACTTTGGCCTTACCTTTGGGGTCATATGTCAACGAGTCACCATCTTGAATATCTACACTGAAACCCAACTCAGACTCCAGAAAGCCCCTCGCCTCACGGAGCAACTCTGCCTCGTCAAGCATTACCGACAACCTTTCCAATTCGAAGGGGGAACGGTGCATGATATCCTGAGCTATCTTCTTTGCTAGTTCGGACGCCTCCTTCCCGTGTCTGCGAATCTCCTCGTCCCGCATCACCTCTTTAGTTAGTGCTGGTATGGTAAGATTTCTATCTTTTGCGAGGCGAACAGCAGCGGAGTGTATCCTCTTTTTCCAAGACGGTGCAGTGTAAATGTGGAGCATCGATGGGCTCATACCTGTTACACGCAGTATTTCATTCACGTCTTCAAGTACATCCCGTAAATAGGATTCAGACAATTCACTAACTGTATCAACTTTTTGTCCCACTGGGTATGCAGAAGATGATAATAGCCCTTTCCCGCCAATAGACTCCCAGAGTTCCTCAGCAAGGTGAGGTGTTATTGGACACATCATATGCAACCATGTATCGATTATCATGGATGCAGTCTTGAGAGAACGGCCTCCTCTTCGCAGATACCATCGTATGTCATTAGGTATGTCGAAATACACAGCATTGGCCATCTGCCTCAGATCGTAGGATTGCATGTGCTCCCTGCAGGAGTTTACATGCTTGGAGAGACGGGAGGCCATCCACTTGTCTACCACACCCTCTGTCTCACCGCTAAGTTCACAAAGGTCGGCAATTATACGCACGACCTTCTCAAGACGTACTTTGTATGAGGTTACCGTATCCTCATCCCATTCCACATCTGCAAAGGGTGACGCTACATGAGCATAGTAGAGCCTTAAGGAGTCCACACCGAAGCGCTCTGCAGCACCTGGTATTGGTTGAGCTCCTCCCTTGGACTTTGATATCTTGCCTTTCTTTCCAGTAACATACCAGTTCACAAAAATACCGCGCGGAAGCTTATCCTCAGGCATTATGGCCTGATGATTAAAGAGGAACGCTGGGAAATGTACAGTCATATGCTCTTTGCCGCCAAGATTCAAATCCAATGGATACCAATAGCTAACATCAGCACGTATCTTTTCGATAAGGTCCAGAGGTATGCCCGTTTCCTTAGCTACAGCAGAGGGGTCTCCCTCTCCCAGTATCACCTGGTCGAAGAATGACTCGGTCATCTGTTCAGGCCGCAATGAACCGTTATTAGCATAAAGCGAAATTAGATAGTATACTGGATATAATGTGGAGTCAGATATGGCTTCAATTATCCAATTATTGTCAAATGGAAATCGCGTGCCCATCCAGTTACCTTGACGAACGCACGCCCGCTCTCTGAACCAATCAAGTACGTTAGGTATGTTATTATAATATTCTAGTGGAAATATCTCCATAGTTCGGCAGTGTTCCTTGGTACGTGCAGTGAGGTCTGGATCTGCATAGTTTATGAACCACTGATCATCAACCTTCTTGATTATTACTGGTTTTCCGCATCTGCATACAACCTCCTCCGATAAGTCATAGAAAAGGACGGCTTCGCCCCTTTCAAGCATGTGGCTGCGCATGAGCTCCTTTGCCTCCTCTACGCGCATA
>DUKW01000055.1 GCA_013329105.1 Candidatus Methanomethylophilaceae archaeon
CAGACTGCTTTGACCTTCTATGAAAACCTCATGAACCTCCACCCCAGACTCACGCAGACTCTTCACTGTGGTATCCACTATCCCCTTTAGCGTCGCTGATGCGTTGGTGTCATAAAGTATCACAGGTGAGCATCGATTGGTGGGGTCCCCCTCAATCCAACCTACGATCTCATTATGGTTGAACTCAGGCATGATACCAGAAAACGACATCATCTTAGCGTTCTCGTGTATTTGGGTTTTCCAACGAAGCGCCGATGCCGACATGTTGGGATGACCGTAAACCACAGGTATCGTTCCCAATAATGAGCGGGCCAACTCAATAGCTTCGTTATCAAAAACATCAGGCATCATGGAATCACGTAGGTCTTTCAAATTTGGCAATATACGTGTTAGTTCTTTTCTGGCTGGACATATCCCGAGATCGTCCATGATAGATGAAATCGCACCGAATATGTACCCAAATGCGGCTCTTGGCTGTATCCCTGGCGAGATGGCAACATTCAATACACCGTTTTCCTGAGACATCCTTGAAAGCTTAC
The DNA here is from genome assembly GCA_013329105.1 of Candidatus Methanomethylophilaceae archaeon. Lineage (GTDB taxonomy): Archaea > Thermoplasmatota > Thermoplasmata > Methanomassiliicoccales > Methanomethylophilaceae > UBA9915 > UBA9915 sp9915u. The sequence goes on from DUKW01000055.1 coordinate 540, forward strand.
CGCCCGAAGATATTGTTATGACGTGGGTACCACAGGATAATGCCTGGCGGAATAACTCTAATGTCTCCAAAGTCTCACCAGAGTAACTGGTTATCAGTGCAAGGGTATTGGAGTCCACCCAGTGCGGGAGATCCACGCCCCGGATAACGTTAACAGGCTTCTTTGCTACCTCATTAGCATAGTCAGTAAAAATGTCACCAGCAATCGCTGATGCGCCCATTCCGCAGACGCATATCTTTTGGAACTCTCCATCTACATTGATTTCTCTAGATAGCATCTCCTCTATCTGCTCTGGGATAAGACTTGTAGGCAAACCAATGGTGCGGTACCTATTCACAAAATCAAGCGGAAATGGTTCGACAGGCGCCGACATTATGCAATTAAACATGTTATAGCACTATAAAAATGTACTATCCCTCGCATCCCACCAGCATATTGATACAAAACATTACCCTAATTATTTGGTAGCTGAGTAAAAATATTTTAACTACCGACAGATAACGAGCGCATTCATCCAACAGTGCAAACCACTGTGAGGACGGGGTTACATGGACACTATAAAAAAAGCTTTGGAGGACCTTCAAAAAGGCAAGATAGTTTTAGTGTATGATTTTGACGATAGAGAAAGGGAGACAGATATGATAATGGCCTCCCAATTCATGACTCATGAACATATAAGACGCATGCGCAAAGATGCTGGCGGTCTGATCTGCACTACGGTTTATGGCCCAGTGGCCGAAGAACTCGGTTTGCCTTTTCTCACCGATTTATTAGCCGTTGCTGCCAAAGAGTTTCCTAGTATGAGCGGCTTGGCTCCATTCGACATACCTTATGATACCAAGTCAGCTTTTTCTGTTACGATCAATCACCGCGATACATATACTGGTATAACCGACAGGGACCGTGCCCTGACGATAAGCGAACTTGCTAAGATCGTTGGGATGGAGGATAATCCTGAAAAGAAAAGAGAGGAACTGTGGAAACATTTCCGTTCTCCAGGACACGTACACCTTCTACGTACAAGTAACGAACTACTTAAAGAGCGCAAAGGACATACTGAAATGAGCACTGCCCTTACGTTGATGGCAGGGCTTATATCGTCTGCCACCGTCTGTGAGATGATGGGGGATGATGGGAACGCGCTCTCCAAAGCAGAAGCGAAAAGATATGCCGATCGAAATGACTTTGTCTTCTTGGAGGGTGAGGAACTCATCGACGCATGGAAATCATATTGAGGGTTGAGCACTATGGTAAGAGTCATGGCCTCAGGGGTCTTCGACATCCTGCACCCAGGACATCTGCACTATCTTGAGCAGGCAAAAAGGATGGGTGATGAACTCGTCGTCGTAGTGGCCTGTGACGACACAGTGAGACGCTTGAAGCATGAACCTGTCACCCCTCAGGAGATGCGTCGCCGTATGGTGGAGTCGCTCAGAGTCGTGGACAGGGCCCTTATCGGTCACCAAGGGGATATGTTTGAGATAGTAAAGGAAATTAGACCAGATATCATAGCATTAGGCTACGATCAGGAGTTCAACGAGGAAGATCTAAGATCCAAATTGCTAGAGAGGGGACTCGATGTAGATGTCAGAAGAGTGAACGAGTGCTCCGATGACTTAAACGGCACCCGCAAGATAATCCATCGCATCATTGAGGAACATGGGAGGAGTAATGAAAAAGATCGGTATTGCTGACACAACCTTCGCCCGGTATGACATGGGGCGCGTTGCCGAGGATGAGCTCAAAAATCTAACAGACGGGATCAAAATCATTCGTTACACTGTACCGGGTATGAAGGATCTTCCGGTAGCCTGTAAAAGGCTCATAGAGGTGGAGGGTTGTGAGATCGTCATGGCCCTAGGGATGCCCGGCCCTAAAGAAAAAGACAAAATCTGCGCACATGAAGCATCCACCGGTTTGATAAGCGCACAGCTCATGACAAACACACATATCATAGAGGTGTTCGTTCACGAAGACGAGGCAAGGGACGAGAAAGAGTTGGCCTTTCTTGCTGAGCGCCGTACTCGCGAGCACGCTCTGAATGTCTACCGTTTGTTGTTCCGTCCACAGGATCTGAGCCGCAACGCCGGCAAAGGCGAGAGACAGGGCTTCAGGGATGCTGGCCCAATGCAATAAGGAGGAGATACTATGAAAAAATACAGATTGGGATTCGTGGTGTCGGAATTCAATTTTGACATCACATCCATGATGCTTGAAAGGGCAAAAGCACAGGCAGAGTTCTTAGGTGCGGAGATCATAAAGACTATCTACGTACCTGGGGTCTTCGATATGCCTCTGGCTATAAAAAAGCTACTAAGCATGGACGAGGTCGATGCCGTTGTAACGCTGGGAGCGGTAATCGAGGGTGAGACGGAGCACGATGAGATAGTAGCCAGTCACGCGTCCAGAAAGATTGCCGACCTTGCGCTGGAATACGGCAAACCGGTTTCACTGGGCATAACAGGACCAGGTATGAGCCGACTGCAAGCAGAGAAACGTATCGAGAAGGGCCGTGAGGCCGTTGACGCAGCCGTCAAGATGCTCAAACGACTGGAATGAGCCATAGCGGCAACACAAAACCTCTTCACCGACTTTTCAGTTTACCTATCATGAATGTCTCCACTCTGTCATAAGCCTTCTCCAGAATGGGTATATCCGGTAGGATTATCGTCCGGAAGTGGTTCTTACCGAACTCCTCGCAAAAGCCAGAACCTGGAACGAAGAGCACACCTGTGTTCCACAACAGATCCAATATAAAATCCATGTCGTCCTTCCAAAGATTAGCCTCCACCTTAGGAAACATGAACATCGACCCCTTGGCCTTTTTAACGGATATTCCTGGAATTTCATTGAGGCGTTTGTATGTATAATCGGCCCTTGACGAGAGTTTGGCATTCAAAGTGCTGATATAATCCTGTGGGCCTTGTAAAGCAGCGCGGGCCGCCCACTGGCAGGGAACGTTGGGGCAAAGACGGGCGCGCAACTGGCGCATAACACCTTCGAATATCTCCTCCAACTCACCTTTCTCATCCATGAAATACCCATAGCCTACTCTCCACCCTGGCATAAGATTGACTTTGGAGAATCCATTGAGTATTATCTTCATGACATCTGAAGGAGTCCTCGAGAAGGAGAAGAACCTCGTGTTAAACGTGATTTTATCATATATCTCATCTGATATTACAGGGAGATTGAACTCAGCCGCCAAGTCGCCTATTTCTCTAACAGCCTTTTCCGGATATACGGCTCCTGTGGGATTGTTAGGATTGATAACCACTATAGCACGCGTCCGCTCAGTGATTCGCGAGCGCATCATGTCGACATCGGGTTGCCAATCATTTTCCTCGACCTGCTCGTATGGCACAGGAACGGCATCAAAGTACTTGATATACTGAGTATAAGACGAATAACCAGGGCCAGGTACCAAGATCTCGTCACCTGGTTCAAGCAGTGCACCCATTATAACCATTATGGCCTCACTCACCCCATTGGTGACTATAACATCATCTGCCGATATCCTGGCACCATGTTTCTCAAACTCACGATCAACGATGGCCTCGCGCAGCTCTATACTTCCCTGGGAGTCGCCATAGCCATTATCAACCATGTCAACCGCTTCTCTCAATGCGGCCTTGAAATATTCTGGTGTCTCGAAGTCCCACTTATTCGGGTCGCCGATATTCATACGAATGACCTCGGCGCCCTTGTTCTCCATCTCATCAGCTGGGATGGTTACCTGCCTTATGGCATAGTTCATGTTCATGGCGCGCCTGGATGCCTTCATAGGACCAAAACCTGTAAAACCCCTACGTAATTCAGGACATTATTTAAAACCCCTTTGCCTCTATATGGGGCTGCAAAGATCTAAAGGACTCTAATAGGAGGGGCGGATGGAAGAAAGAAGGGTCGCTGTTAGGGTTGCCTATAACGGTAAAGAATTTCATGGGTCACAGTGGCAACCAGACTTAAAGACAGTAGAGGGGGAGATTCTCAATGCCCTTAAAAAAATTGAGGGACAGGATAGTAAATGGTATCGTTTAAAGAGCTCAAGCCGTACCGATTCGGGCGTCAGCGCTGTCAGCAATGTAATGGCCTTTTACACCTCAATCAAGAATAGTGATGGCTTGCTTAGAGCGTTAAATGCTAACAGCAAGGACGTTTACTTCTGGGCATGCAGTGACATACCCAAAAATAGGAACGTCCGCCATGCCCTCTATCGCCGATATCGGTACATTCTGCCCTCAGAGGGGCTTGATGTAGACGCTTTGAAGAAGGGAGCCTCTTTGTTTATAGGAACCCACGATTTCCGTCATTTTTGTAAAAAAGACGGACGTGGAACTGTGGCTACGGTGACAGATATCGATGTGCACGACGAGAACGAATTTCTGATCATTGATTTGACCGCCCCATATTTCTTATGGAATATGGCACGGCGTATAGTGGCTGCCATGGAACAGGTGGCCAGAGGTAAAGCGGAGCAGAGTGAGATACTGAGTGCTTTAAAGGGGAAAGCCGCATACTTCGGAGTGGCCGACCCCCACGGGTTGATACTTATGGATGTGAGCTACCACGACCTCATATTCAGAAAATTCGATGACCCTGTACTGCACAGAAAGGCCGCCGTCAAAAGGTTTGAGAAGCGTACCGAAGAAGAGATCCTACAAGCTATCTGGCAATGACGTTCAGTTTCTCACTGCGACTGATTGAAGCGGACTCTTAGACGAAGCAGCACACTCACCAAGAATAGCATGATGGGAAATTCTATCAGCACGCCGACGACAGTTAAAAAGACTGCTTGGCCACTTATACCGAAAACAGTCACTGCAGTGGTGCAGCCTCAAAGTGATTGCTGGTGCCTATGAGTGATGTGGGTGATGTCTCTTCGTAGGTCAATTCAAAAATATTTGACAAACCCATTCCTATAATGAAAACGAATATTATACCTATGACCAGCAGTACAACAATCATCAGCACAGACAGAGGATTCTCAATGATAATGCCTCCCTGTATCATGAACAAATAGATCAGAGTAAAAAGAGAGCGATTATTGAAATGCCGCTGACATCCTAGGACTGCTTCCTCGTACCAGGTCAATCCTCTGCGCCGTATGAGTTGCCTCCTAGTGATAAAACCTGCGATCAATGAAATACCTACATAAAGTACCACACTGAAGAATATCGTCCAAAATGGTATTGAGATACCTCCAGCATCAAGAAAGAAGTCCCCTAATGGTGCATGCTGGCTGGTGATAGAATTGATGGCTACGAGCACTAGCGCCAGGCTAATGGAACCACGGGCAAGATATGAAAACACCGTAACTATGACCGTTCATAGATCGCCTAAATACCTTGTAAAAAATGTGATGAATATACTGTGGAATGAGCTGAACGCTCTCAGTGACTGATCTGACATTTCGATGTAAAGAGCCTTTTGTGCCCTAGCATCAAACTTATTAAACAGATATCAGTCCTCAGTAATTATGACCGCCGTAAGGCTGGGAAAAAATCATCTACGCTGGTGCGACATCTGCAATCTACCTCTGCTTGTGAGAGGGGACTGCCCAGTTTGTCAAAATAGAACAAGAGAGGCTACAGTAACACCGCCAGGAGATGTCCGCCCTGCCTTCGAATACGACGTGACGTTGATAAAAAAGGTTGTCGATGAACAATTCGGTCCGGGTTCGGGTGACGCCCTTATACCAGAAGAGAGAATAGTTCTTCTAAACAAGACCCCGGCTCTCGACAGGATGGATGAGGTGATCGTTGACGGTCATGTGCTGGGTGCCCTTCGTTATGACCTCGGTAGAGGCTACGTTTTCATAAATCGCCTTTATGGTGCAAAAAGAATCGCTACCGCTGCCAGCAAAGGTTTTGTTGTGTGCGATCCTGGTGCAGTCCCTTTCATAAAAGAGGGAAAAAATCTCATGGTACCGGGTGTTCTGAGCGCATCTCCATCCGTAAAAAAAGGAGATGAGGTGATCGTCTTGGCTGATGGGGAAGCGATCGCCACAGGATTAGCCAGGATGGAGAGCGAGGAAATGGCATCAGCCAAAAGAGGTGTGGCTGTCAAGACAAAATGGACCAAGGACGTTAACTTTGAAATCCCTGATGCCTCTCCTGCTTGGGACGATGTTCTGAGGGCCAATGCCGAAGTTATCAACAAACGGGTGGAGGAAGCTGTCTCCTTCATCCATGAGACGATAAGAAAACATGATCTCCCCGCTATTGTCTCGTTCTCAGGAGGAAAGGACAGCTTAGCTACCTTATTACTCACAATCGATGCTGGGTTAAGTTTACCTATATTGTTCGTCGACACGGGTCTTGAATTCTGTGAAACCGTGAAACATGTGAAGGATGTAGCGGAACGCCATTCCTTAGAGTTAATGATCGAATCTGCACCAACCGATGCCTTTTTCGGCAACCTGCCTCGCTTTGGGCCACCCGCAAAGGATTATCGTTGGTGCTGTAAAACGAATAAACTCGGACCGACTGTGAGCGCAATAAGAAAGAACTTCCCAAACGGTGTGCTTTCCTTCATAGGCCAACGCCGTTATGAGTCCGAGGCGAGAATGTCGAAACCTAGGATATGGCGCAACCCATGGACTCCCGGTCAGATCGGCGCCTCACCTATACAGGAATGGAGCGCTTTGCATGTTTGGATGTATTTATTCACTAAAGATGAAGATTTTAATCCATGGTACCGTCGCGGTCTTGATCGTATAGGATGCTTCCTGTGCCCAGCATCAGATATGGCCGAGCTGGAGATTGTCGCTAACAAGAGCCAGCAATATGAAAGATGGAACGAATATCTGAGACAATATCGAGACGAGCACGGGCTACCTCCAGAGTGGGAAAAATATGCCCTATGGCGGTGGAAGAAGGTACCTCCTTCAATAAAGGAAGAGTTAGAGTCCTTTACAGGCAAGGACCTTGGCTCCATGCGGCGCATACAGTGTTCCCATGACAACGGAAGGCTGAAGTTGCATATGCAGAAGGGGGTCAGTCCCTGTGTACTCGGTTTCAGCATCGAAGGGTCCTTCTCCAGAGACGTCGATTTAGATAGGCTCTCAGGCCTGGCAAATATCATGGGCGAGGTGGAATATAACAAAGAAGATGGTTGGCTAACAGTCGATAACGTCACCGTCTTCGCTGAGGGCGTATTGATATCCAAGGGAGGCGACGAGAAGACCGTAAATCAAAAGGTCAAGAAGATGTACGAGTTGATACTCAGGTCAGAAGAGTGTGTAGGGTGTTCGCTATGCGTAGCACGTTGCCCTAATGGAAACCTTGAGCTGGATGGAGGACGCATAACACTCACGGGAAAATGCTCCCAATGCGGCAAATGTACCGACGGGCCCTGTCCTGCTACAAGTTTCCGAGACGATGTGTTCGAGATGTGATCTCACATCCGTAGAAATCCTCGGCCTATGTACTCCTTCACCGCCTTGAATGCATAGCGAACCGACCCCATCGGACTGCGTGAATGACCTGAGACAGAGATTCTGCATTCCAAAACGGCTCTGATCACCTCATCAGCATCACAACATGTATCCGAGATAATGCTCAGAGCTGAGCCGAGTTGTCTAACGCTGTGAGCGTCGCTTCCTGCCGTTACGGGTTTGCCTAATCTATCAGCTAGAGCGGCCGCTGATTGGTTGCCCTTTTTATCTGAGCGCCCGTTCATCACTTCTATAGCATCAAAGTCCTTGCACACATTTACCTCGCCAAGACCAGACCATACACGGTAAGGATGGGCAGCTACAGCGATACCACCTACAGCATGAATGGCGTCTATTGTCTCTTTGACCTCCAGACCGGGAGGCACCTCTTCACTTAGACCGTAAGCCAATATATGGCCCTTGGCTGATGAAATCTCCATCGCGGGTACTATGATAATACCGTAACCCATTTCGACCGCTTCGTAATAACCATTCATCGTGTTGTGGTCTGTAAATGCAATGCAGCCTATCCCCATTGCATCCGCAGCAGCTAGCAACTCCTCTATGCTGCTGGAACCGTCTGATGAATGGTCACTATGAACGTGTAAATCAGCTTTCATCTCACCTTTGCCCCATCGCTAATGCAACCATCGACCGTTATCACAACGCCATCAGCGTTCAGCACCATCATCGCTTCGCCGTCCCTGACGACCACCACCTTATTGCCCTGATCGTCGGTGCTAACCCTCATATCCACCTTCTGGAATTCATTATAGCCGATCGCCTCTACTGGAGATCCAAGACCGCAATCCACCCTTGTTCCATTAGGAAGATCGACAGATGGTGTTAGGAGCTTCACTGATCTCCCCCCGAGCCCTTCATCATCAGCGGCTAAAAGCATTCCGTATGATTTGATGCCACGCAACTTAGCTGGCTTGAGGTTGTATACCACTATAACCTTCTTCCCTATAAGCTCCTCTTTTGAATAGTGTGACCTCAGACCGGCAACAACTTGGCGCTCCTCTCCGTCCTCACTGAGCTTCAATTTGATCACATAAAGTTTATCGGCATCGGGATGCTCCCTCACATCGATGATTTTCCCCACGCGGAGGTCTAGGCGCCTGAAGTCACCAAAGGAAGCGACTCCGCTGGCATACTCTGCCTCTTCCGATACATCCACTTTGGTAAATACTGGCGAGGGCTCGGAAAGAGTTTTCTCAGAGAGTGGTCGGCGGTATGCTTCCCACCCAGCTTGCAACGGGCTTCCCTCCAAACCAAGGTAACCCCAAATCGTTTCTGAAGAAAAAGGAAGGAACGGATGTGAGAATAGCGCCAGAGCACGGACGATCTCTAGATTTGCATGCAATACCGAACCGCATGCCTCCCTATCCTCTTTCAAAAGCGCCCATGGTTTGACGGAGTCAAAATAACGGTTACCATAACGAGCGAGTTCCATCACCGCCTTCAGCGCTTTCTTGAAATCGCAGCTTGCCCGGAGGGCGCCGATCTCCTCTGCAGCTCG
>DUKW01000033.1 GCA_013329105.1 Candidatus Methanomethylophilaceae archaeon
CGCCGATCGCTCCTTGGTGTTCGCCTTTGCGAACGTTACTAAGGAGTTTGGTCGTGGCGGTCTGAGAGAGTTCAAACCCGCTGGTGAGAGAACCGCTGTCATAATGGAGTGAATCGTTCCGTGAAAATAGGGGAGATATATCGGTATCGGCCTACAGGGACAGTGGGTAAAGTAGAGGATATCAGAGAGGAGCAAGGAAAAGTTTGGGCCTTACTTGACTTAACCAAGCTCTATTATGATGTCGATTACCTAGAACCCGCTGACGAGAGCCAGTATCGTGACTCTTCCTTTAAGGAGCGTGAACCGGATCGTGAGACTAGGTTACGCTCCATCGAAGAACTCCAGGAGAGCCTGAGGGAGGTTGACATCAGTGGCTTCCAACCCTCGGGTGGCGGATGAAACCCTTTAAAAAATCTTTATTTTTATCATGAATATTATCCAGGAGAGATGAGATGAGCTCTATAGCTTTTGAGAATCTGAAGGGTATGCAGGTCATAAGTTTTGATGCCCGCTTGTTGGGCACCGTATTGGATGTCGGATATGATCAGAGCTCATGGAGGGGTACCCATATGCGCATCGCTCTCTCTAAAGGTATTGAGAAAGAGCTTGCTGTTGGCAAGGGCCGGCACTCCGCCAAAACGCTGATCCCTGTTAGTGCCATTGCGAACCTTTATGATGTAGTGTTAGTCGATCACGAGATATCCTATATGAAGGACATTATATCGCCAGATACCAACAGCTCCCCTTTACTCTCCTCATTGATAGGTAAGAAGGTACTTTCTTCAGATAATCTAAGCGTAGGCACGATCATCGACGTGTTAATAGATCCTGCGGATAATTGGTCAGTACCGAATCTGAGTGTGGTAGTAGATAAAGAAACAGTGGAACCATTGGGGCTGAAAAAGAGCTTGCTCGGGAGGCTCCCGGTAATATCCGTTAATACTTTAAATATCAAGATGGTAGGGGACATGGTCTTTTTGGCCATATCTCTCGAGGAGCTGAAGGGGTCCGTATCCCTTTACGACTGATCCGCATCGTTGAAACCGACAAGGATGCTGGCCAAGCGCGGATCGTCTTTAAGGTTGTAATACTTTTTAAGCATCACATCGCTGGTGGGTGACGGGCTGCATGATACGACGTCTTTGCATCCCAATTCTTCATTAAGTTCTGGGAATGAAACCGGTGGCATAATGAAAAATTCCTTCCCACCACCCTTAGCATCAGGAAACATCACAAAATCCTCGGATAACCAAACGACATCGTCACGATTGTCGAATTCCTCCCTGTCATGGGGGAAGACCTCTCTGCCCAGTATGACGCCCTTATCACTCACCAATAGCACGGTTGGCTCAGGAGGGGGTCGGAAGCGGGTGTTCTTGATTATACAGAGAACATAATCTCTCTTTAGCACCTCGTTGAATCCCTCGTTTATAACGTCAATATCAAGTATTGCCTTGACGTCTTTTTCTTCCTCACGTAACTTCTCTAATATTTTATCGTCAAGGAAGAAGACCTTCTCTACACCATCCATAGATCTGATGACATTAAGCACAGCTTCTTTATCAACCATATTTTGGAAATAGAAACAATGTATAAAAGATATGACGGCAATCATCTTCGATATGAGCATGCTCTTACTGAGTAAAAAGGACCCTGAGGTGATGAAGGCGCTTCACCGTTATCGTAAGGAGATTTTCAAAAAGGGCGAGCTCACCGTGAGGGAGAAGGAACTGATCGCAGCGGCCATCTCGGCGACACTCATGTGTGAAAAGTGCTTGGAATATCATGCCGATGCGGCATTGGAGGCCGGTGCCACTAAAAAGGAACTTATGGAAGCCTTTGAAGTGGCTATGTATCTCGTTGGCCCCTCTTCTGTCATATGGTCGGACCTTATAGACCATTATATTGAAGATGAGGAGTAATCTCTATTAGACAATATTCTTAGACGTCGGGAGAGAAGCTGAGCCTCACGTCCTTTTTAACGGCCATGCCACTGCACGCCTCTACTGATTTTATTATAGCCAGTGGCACAGGGCACGATGCATGTTTGATGCAATCGCCTGCAGCGCGAATCACGGGATTTTTGGCCAATGGTGTTCGAAGACACTCTAATGGTTCGAGCTCTCTTACTTCTTTGCCCAGAGCTCTTACCATGGGACACTCACTCTCAATATCCAGACGAACCGTGTCGCCATCCATATGAGCAGTGATCATAGTCTGGAAGCGACATGCACCAGGGTCAACATACATTTTAATAGCCATTTCTTCAAACTTTCCTCATCCTTTCTATGAGCTCGAATATCGCACCCTTTGTTATATCTACTACACCGATTACCGCTATGACACGGTTATCGATCTCTATCGGGACTGCAACTACGGGAATACCGCTATATGGTCCTGATGGGGGCTTCATACGTATTGCCACACCCTTTTTTAAGACCTCTTCTAGTACCGGACCGGTATAGGAGCTATCGATAACCTTTCCGTTTTCGATCCTCACCCCTAGTCTATCCTTGCTGCGTGCACAAAGGGGGAGACGTCCAAGGAGTTCGTGTATGGCCATAGCTAGACTTACAAGCTCTTCGGTTTCACTGGAAGAGGAAAAGATGTCACTCAGATTCTTTCGTTCTCTCATTTCTCCTATTAGGTCCAAGGCAGCAGTCACAGCGCCCTCCTCTGCCTTCTCACTACTTTCCGCTGTGCCAATGATAATGACATCCCCATCTTTTATCTTAAAGTGCCTCCTCAAACCTGCCTCAACATCTGGGAAAACAGGCTTTGTATCGCCTGGAAAGTATATCCTGCCTTCATGAGCGTAAAGTGTGGTGGCACCCTTGGCACCGGTTTTTATGGCCACATCTCGCTGCTCACAGCCATATGTTATGCGGTGGGCACTATTGGGAACCCTTACAGCACAGTTATGTCGGGATATGGTTATTCCAAGGTCTTCAATTTCTTCGACCTCTATAAGGACGTTCTGCAAAACATCTCTTCCCTTCTTCGTGAGGCTAGCACCACTTCGCCCTACATCTATAAGCGCCTCCTCTGCAAGATGATTAAGGATGGTCCTTACGCTTCCTTCTCCGATCCCAAGTCTGGCTGCAAGACTTTTACGTCCCACAGGTCCTTCTTTTCCAATGATCATCAGACATTTCCAAACATGATAATCAGAGAATTTTGGTATAGGTCCACCAGCTCTCTCAACTTTGTAAAGGGAAGGAGCCATATGGTTGTATATACCAGCCAGTCTATAAAAGCTATGGTCATGAAATTGAATGAGAAAGTAGACAACCTTTATAACCGGGTCATACATTTATGGAATATTATGACTCGGGAGCCAGTACCCTTAATAATCGTTAAAGGTGTTAGTAAATCTTTCTCTGGTATTAAAGTGCTGAACAACATTAATACGACAATATATGCAGGCAAACCGTTAGGTCTCATAGGTAAAAGTGGTGCGGGTAAATCCGTCTTCATTCATATGTTACGGGGTTCGAGAGATTACTTTCCAGATGAAGGTCAGGTGATCTTTCGCGTCAATTACTGTGAAGCATGCAATCGGGCAGAGCTCCCTTATGAGGGACAACCATGCAGTGTGTGTGGTAATGAGACAGTATTAAAAGAGGTTGATTTCTGGTCGCTAGATGAGAGAGATCCGATACGTATGGCCATACGTAACCGTATTGCCATAATGCTGCAGAGAACCTTTGCTCTGTACGGTGACAAAACGGTGATAGAGAACATCTTTGAGGCTCTTGGGGAGGGTCTAGGTGAAAATGAGAAGATAAATAAGGCGATAGAGTTGCTTGACTTGGTCAATATGACCCATAGGACCACTCATATCGCCCGCGACCTATCTGGGGGGGAGAAGCAGAGAGTGGTCCTCGCCAGGCAGCTGGCTAAAGATCCTATGATACTCTTGGCGGATGAGCCAACTGGTACCTTGGATCCTCAAACCGCAGAGCTTGTTCATGACGCCCTTATAAAGACAGTAAAAGATAAGGATATGGCTATGGTGGTAACGTCGCATTGGCCGGAGGCCATTGAAAAGCTGACCGATGAGGCCATATGGTTGGATGGAGGGACCATCAAGGCTATTGGCAACCCTCCGGACATCGTTGAGGGCTTCATGCAGGAGTATGACGTCGTGCGGTCTGAAGAGATAGAGGTTGGTCAACCCATCATCAGGCTAAAAAACGTAAAAAAATACTTTTTCTCCGTCGTCAGGGGTGTCGTGAAGGCTGTAGATGGTGTCGATCTTGAAATAAATGAAAAAGAGATTTTTGCTTTGGTAGGTCTTAGTGGTGCTGGGAAGACAACAACATCACGCATGATTGCCGGGATAACACCACCAACGGATGGGCTGGTGGAGATACGCATTGGTGATGAGTTTGTCGATATGTCCGTAAGCGGTGAAGGAGGCAAGGGGCGTGCGACTCCCTATATAGGAATTCTTCATCAGGAGTATACACTCTATCCTTTCGATACCATATTGCGGAATCTTACGACATGCATAGGCATGAAGATGCCGGCCGAATTGGCCAAGATCAAAGCCATCCAAGTACTTCGCAGTGCAGGTTTTTCCGACAAGGATATGGAACGCATTCTCTATTCCTATCCCGAGCAGTTAAGTACAGGGGAGAAGCAGAGGGTGGCATTCGCACAAGTTCTTATCAAGGAACCGAGGATAATCATATTGGACGAGCCAACTGGTACTATGGACCCGATAACCAAGATGGCGGTGGCCCAGGCAGTGATCGACTCTAGAAGAGATCTCGGTGAAACATTTGTGGTTGTCAGTCATGATATGGACTTCGTTCTGAACTGTTGTGATAGGGCCGCCCTCATGGAGATGGGTAAAGTGGTAACGATTGGAACTCCAGAGGAAATCGTAGGTTATCTTACAGAACATGGTAAACTAGAAGAGTTCAAAAACGGTGGCTCATCGTGAAACAGAGAGTTGGAAGGCATCTAAGTTTTGTGGAGTGCCGTGAATCTCGTGGCCTAGGAACGGGAGGCGGTCTTGCAGCGCGTGCCACCATATCAGAGAGTGGACGTGATGTAGTGGCAATAGCCATGGGCCCTAAACGAAGACACATCACAAAACCAGTCTGTGAGATAACTTATGCGTTAAGAGAAGAAGGATTGGATACCAGCGTACTGGTGCTGAACGCTGGTTCGGGGGTTCCAGCCGACGCTCCTGACGTTAGTACCGGTTCCTATTTTGGTCTTGATCCTATTGAGGTGGCACGCATACAGCAGTTCAAGGTCGCTCTCATACATTTAGGAAACGTTAGAAAACACATTGTCTACAAGACGCGATTGATATTGCGTAATGTCGATATACCTGCAATAATCGTGGCTCAGTGTCCAGTCGACTTTGAGGATTTCGCTGCTGTTGGAGTCAAGACCCGTGTCGTCATGCCTCGCGAGGAAGATATCCAAACCAAGGGTGAGGTTCGGGAGATAGTGACTGGTGTTGTTAGAGGTGTTACCTGTAGTCAGGAGAAGCTGGACGAGATCGTCTCTAAGGTCCAGTCCATGCTTCCAAAGGAGTAGTTCGAGGACGGTTGATCATGAAGGTCAAAGTGAACGGGAAGGAGCTGGAATTTCCGGAGAGAACAACCCTGAGAGAGGCACTAGAAGGAGAGCCTTACTCTCCAGGTGCCGCCGTTTCCGTGCTGATATCTAGAGACTATACTCGTAGTAAAACTGATGAGTATGAAATCGTCTTCAAGAGAGGTTCGGTGCTCATAAAGCTGGACGACTCCCCTGAAGCCGATCTGTGGAGATCTGTAGTTGATGACCTGAAAGGTAACAATGTTCGCTGGAACACCTCTAAAATCCTAGCGATAGGCTCTTTTCCTACGAGCATCGATGTGGATATGGGAGAATATATGCGTAAGAAATATGACGTATTTTTTTCCCTAGGGGGTTTTGACAATAAAACAACTTATATGATGATCTCAAAACATAACCATCGCGGACGTTATGGTGCAGGGCCAGGTCGGATAGGAAAGCTGACTAGGGGGCGATATCTGGTAGATGAGCTCCAAGAAGCAGAAGAGATATTAGATATAAGGCCGGTTGTTAAAGAGACCTCCAGTGAGAACTCGATCATAACAACCGATTTAGACATGGTCCTTGCGGAAGGACAGTCCGTGGAAAGCTATCTTTTGATGGAACTGTGGGAATCCTCTCCGCTGGGGGCAGAACACGTTTTGATAACATTAAGAGACGGTATAATGAACGTTTCTGAGCAGACAAATATCTACATCTCATGTTCAGACAATATATCTCAGGGATTAGATATAACAGGAGGGGGAATAAGAGATGCTGGGTATGTTACTGTGCGCGTTCGAGGAAAAAACACGGGCAAGATCTACATCTATAAGAGACGGATACATCCATCAGAATCTCATACCCGGGTCGGTAAGGTGATCCAAGGTTGCACTTTGTTAAATATGGCAGAGGCAGGACAGAAGTTGAAGGTAATAACCCGACCGGAGAGAATTCTATCCGTAGGCATGACCCAGGCCGAAGGTATGGATTTTCTCAACTCTCATGGGATCGAGCAGGAGCGCTATGGTGATACCTCCGATGAGGCGATAATCGTTGAGCAGGATCCCGAGATGACCCTAGAGGTCTTAACGGTTAAGAAAGTGAGGACCTACGGTGTCAGAACGAAGGATATATTCCCTATAAAACTATACTATGAAGCAGCACCGAAAACGGTGCGCTATTTCAAAAAGGTGACAGGGCTCGACCATAAACCGATAGGCTCATTACAGGTGTATTTTACCTATGAAGGTCTGCCTATGATAACATTCGAAGGTGATAACGATGGGGGGAAATCTCTGTACCCGGAGAACGAATTTGAAGAGTCTTACCGTGGGCAGATAGGTGTCACAAATCAAGTAAGGCCACATGCTGGCCTTATAGGCATCAGGCTTCATGATGATAAGGAATATGGACCTACAGGCGAGGAGCCTTACGGCACAAACATTGTGGGTGAATTTCTGGGCGATCTCAACCATCTTTTGGATGGTATAAAAGAAGGTCAAAAGATTTATATAAAGGAGTATAAAGAAAATGGTTAGAGAGACGCGTCTTATAGTAATATCCCCCCTTTCAAGCATAACGCCTGACCAGATAACACGTGCCGTCCACTCGTTAGGTCTTGAGGTGGCTGTCAAAGAGACATGTTACGGTGCCCTTATTGAAGGGGAGCCTGAAACGGTTAGAGAGGTCCTTAAGAAATTAAAGGCTATGGATCCGTTGGGTATATATTCCAAGATACGAGGGTTCCCTATGGGTGACCCGGTGCGCTGTCGTTCTCATCATGGTTCAAGGCCAGGTTTCTCACAATTAGAGAAGGAATGGCAAGACCTACCCCTTATACAAAAAGGGCTTGAATCCGCAATGCGTGGTGAAGGGGTACAGGAGCTAGAGAAGAAAGAACCGATTCCTGTTAGGGATCTGCAGAGAATATGTGAGGAGGTAGAGTAGTTGAAGGTATTCATCAATCCCCCTAATAGCCTGATATTGTTTGATCTGGTGGAGAGGTTCGGTCATGAACCCCTCAGCGCCATGGCAACCATACAGGAAAGGGTGGATAATATAGAGATAGACATGCCGCCTATGAATGTGACTTTAGATGACGTGAAAAAGGGACTGGCATATGCGGCTATAGAAGTGCCTTCCGGGATACGTGGGCGCCTAGCGGTATGGGGTCCTCTTATCAACGAAGCCGAGGCGGCAATCGTCATGAGCGAAGCACCTTACAGTTTCGGTTGCGTGGGCTGTCACCGTACCAACCTTCTTGTTAAATATTTGATTCGCAAACGCTCCATACCCATCCTTGAGATTGAATATCCCGAGAGTGAGAT
>DUKW01000110.1 GCA_013329105.1 Candidatus Methanomethylophilaceae archaeon
GAGTATGATCCCTAAGCTAGCTGATAAAATTAACTCATCTTCTGAACGCCACGGCGGCGTATCCCACCACATCATTCATAGGGATCATATCACCGGATGTCATATACTTCAGTAGCTCCGCCGACGATGGTTTCGATGCAAGGATGGCAGCGACAATGGGACCGAAGCCGCATGCGCTGATGTGACGATATGCGATGGCTTCATAGATTCCCTCTACATCGAGCGCCAGTATACGCTCCACCAGATACATGTCGTCCTTCTCAGCCCTGGCTTGGGGTACGTAATGGGATAGGTCGCTGGACGCTATGAAGAGCGTGTCTTTACCGGCAGATGCTTTACGCAGGGACCGAGCGGTCTCCACCGCACTTTGTGGATCCTGTGTGTTCATTACAACTGCCACGATCTTGGGGGAGGGGTCTATAGTCTGAATAAAAGGTATCTGTACCTCCAGTGAATGCTCCATCATATGCGCCCGACGGTCCACCTCTACGATCCCGTCCAGTTTGGAGACGGCCTCTCGATCGGTCTCACAAACACCTAGCGGGGTAAGGAAATCCTCATCAGAGGCCGCCACCGGGGCACCGCTACCGGTATGGCCGGGGCCGATCAGTACGTAAAGCTCAGGAAGCCCGTCGGCGAGGATTGCGTGGTAAACATGTGCGGCCGCAGGTCCTGATGCCATATACCCCGCATGAGGTGCAAGCGCAGCTACTATGCTGCGCCTGGAACCCGATTTCGGCAGGGGGCCAGGACCATGGGGATGAAGGAAACAATGATCTATCTGACGCCTAAGCGCCTCAGCTTCGCCTTCATAGAATCTTCCCGCTACCACAGGATATCTCATGAGTGTAATAAGAATGGGGTAAGAGAAAAGGGTTTTGCTTTAGAGGCGAGCCTCAAAGTCATCGATCTCGTATTTGAAGTCCTCAGGGGCCTTGAGATCGCCACGGGCCAGAAGCACCTCCCTGGCCAGCAACCAATAGATGCATGCCAAAGCACGACGGCCCTTGTTGTTGGTAGGGATAACCAAGTCAACATTGCGGGTCTCGTTATTGGCATCACACAATGCTATTATAGGTATGCCCACACAGAGGGCTTCATCCAGAGCCTGCTTGTCAGCGGCCGGGTCTGTGACCAGGATGACGTCCGGCTCTATGAACTTGGGCATGGAAGGGTTGGTGAGAGTCCCTGGGATGAAACGACCGCTGAAGACAGGGGCGCCGATGGCCTGAGAGAACATGCGGGAAGGACGCTGACCATACTGCCTGGACGACACGACAAGGATCCTTTTAGGGTCAAAGCGAGACAGAAACTTTGCAGCAACCCTTATTCTCTTGTCGGTCGCTTTGACATCCAAAACGTACAGACCGTCTTGTCTCACCTTATATATAAAATCCTTCATGTCGGCACTTTTTTGCTGTGTGCCAATGTGCACACCAGAGGTAAGATATATGTCCTCAGGCACCAAAAGATCGATATTCTCCGCTTCACTCATGCGAAAACCTCAAACGTTACTCCCTTACAACTGTAATGGGGATCAGATCATGCTCGAACTCCAGCATAGCGATATCGATGGGATCTATCATCGCCTCTGGGTAATCAACTAAGACAGGAGCCCCGAAGGAGATCTGCAGCGCCCTGGCGCCGATGATCCTGGCCTTCTCGAATCTAGTGTATCTCATATAATCTCACCATACCGGGAGTATTTCCGTATTGGCCTGTTCCTTATAAAACTTTTGATAACCCTAGACGAATGCCAGCATCTGAGGTCTCAATGTTTAAAACGCTCTCTCAGGCTGCTCACCAGACCTCCTTTTTCCAGCAGCTCCAAGAGTTGCGGGGGAAGCGGTCGGAAAGAACTCTCCCAACCTGAGGCACTGCGGAGCAGACCTCGCGATAGGTCTATACTTAGAACGTCCCCTTCGTCAAGAGACGTGAGATCGGCCACCACCACCGGCAGACCGATGTTTATCGCGTTTCGGTAGAAAATGCGGGCAAAGCTCACAGCCACGATGGCCCCAACACCCTTCTCCTTGAGAACTAATGGGGCCTGCTCACGAGAGGAGCCGCAACCGAAGTTCCTGCCAGCGACTAGAATGTCTCCCCTTCGAACCT
The DNA here is from genome assembly GCA_013329105.1 of Candidatus Methanomethylophilaceae archaeon. Taxonomy (GTDB): domain Archaea; phylum Thermoplasmatota; class Thermoplasmata; order Methanomassiliicoccales; family Methanomethylophilaceae; genus UBA9915; species UBA9915 sp9915u. The sequence goes on from DUKW01000110.1 coordinate 2,116, forward strand.
TGGAGACGAATAGGGGATCGATATCTTCCATAGCATGCTCTGCCAGAGTAGGAACGTCATAATTATCCAGATAACGTCCTGGAATGATTAGGTCTGTGTTCACATGATCGCCGTATTTCCATATTCTCCCCTCAATCAAGACATCAACTCCCTTGGATCGGTTATGCGTCCCCTGAGGGCAGAGGCAGCCACAGTCAGCGGCGACGCTAGATAGATTTCGGCCTCTGGTGAGCCCATGCGGCCCCTGAAGTTGCGGTTGGTAGTGGCAATGGCCCTCTCCCCGGACGCCAGTAGACCTTGGTGAGCGCCCAGGCAGGGTCCGCAACCGGGATTCACTACTATGCCGCCAGCGTCCGCCAACGTTGCTAGGGTCCCGTCCTCCATAGCCATCCTGTATACTTCCTTGGAGGCGGGTACGACGATCAGCCGTACAGACGGCGATATCGATTTCCCATCAAGGAGCGAGGCGGCAGCATGCAAATCCTCGAGTCGGCCGTTTGTACAACTTCCGAGAACGGCCTGATCTACAGTCATGTCTGAGAGACTCGAGGCACTGCATACGTTATCGACACTGTGAGGGGCCGCTACTAAGGGAACAAGATCGGATACGTCCAGTTCACAGTGTGACATCTCCGCGTCCTCATCGCTGAAAAGCTCACCATCAAGAGACACAGAACGGGCGGCCAGGTAATCCCTTGTCTTCTGATCGGGAAAACATACTCCCGCCTTGGCCCCCATTTCGATGGCCATATTGCATAGCACCATGCGGGATGAGATGGTCATCTCGTCCACTGCCTCACCAACATATTCCACACAGCGATAGTTCGCACCGTCAGCACCGATATCGCCTATTATGCGCAACATGAGGTCCTTGGACATCGTATACGGCGGCAACACACCCTCATTGATGATACGCAAGGTCTCCGGCACACGAAACCATAGTTCACCGGTAGCCCAAACGGCTGCCATCTCCGTAGCGCCTATGCCAGTGGCAAAAGCGCCAAAAGCACCGTAGGTGCTGGTGTGCGAGTCTGAGCCGACTATAAGGGCTCCAGGCCGCACATGCCCCTTCTCAGGAAGCACCTGATGACATATCCCCTCACCATGGCGATAGAAATTGATTATACCCTTTTTCTCGGCGAATTCCCGCACCGTTTTGTGACCCTCGGCTGCAGAGATTGTACTAGCCGGGATACGGTGGTCGAATACGAGCACAATCTTTTCTGGATCCCATACGGCAGGAGCGCCGATCTCATGGAAAATCCTGGATACCAAAGCGGCATTCTCATGGCTCATGGCAAGGTCCACAGTGGCTACGACTGTATCCCCTACCTCTGCCTCAGTTCCGCTAGCGCGTGATAGTACTTTCTGGGCGAAAGTTCTGCCGCTCATAAACGCTCAGAAAGAAATCGCTGTTTAAATTCATATTGATACCGTTAATGTATTATTCTAAAGGGAGGCCTGCGTCGCCTCACCGCCTTCACAAGAACCCAGAATGATCTTACGCAGCATAGACTGTGTCTCCTGCGGCGTGCCGGTGGTATTCACCATATGCACTTCGCATGCCTGCAGATATCTCCGAAAGAACCTCTCTCTTATCCCCATCTTACGATGATCGCGCGTCATCTGATGGGGATTGCAGAGGTCATTCTCTTCCAAATAATACCATGCCTCCTCAGCATCCATTTCCCGTACGATGAGCGGATCGTCGCGGTCACGCTTCAGAAACATTATGTGGTGTACGGAAGTCATCGGTATCACCGCTCCCAGACCTGCAACCCAACGCACGTCAACTATAGCCCTCCGCCGATTGTCGAACCGGGCCTGGTCGACAAGTGGTTGATATTCGTTCCATACTTCGCCTATGTCCGAATCTATGTAGCAGTTCTTCTCGGAGCCGAACGCCAGCGGGCCGCGGTCGGAAAGGCGGACAAAATACCAGTCATCGGTCACCAAGCGTGACTGAGGCATGCGCAACAAACCCCAGGCTTGTGTGGTCTTACCGGTACGGGAGGGGGCTATCAGGGTTACGCCACGACCGCCCACATCCAAAGCAGCACCGTGGACGGAATGGATATCGTGCTCATCCTCCAGAATGTCACCGGCCATCGCCAGAGCGACGCTCTTTATCCAGCCATAATAATCAAAATTGTAGAGAAAAGAGGTCTTCGTCAGCGGTTCGTAGAGCAATTCCGTTCCCCGGGAACTGTCGTCCAATATAAAGACGCGGGCATGGGAGCGCACATTATCGGACATAGCGTAGAAATTATCCTCCCACATGATCTTGGTGGATTCTTTGCATGTGTAGAGTTTCACGCAAATTCCGTATATATCCGCTTTGCTCGTGTAAAAGCGGCTTCCTTTAATCCTATCATATATAGCATCTTTCTCGTCGGGATCGATGAGTTTTACGGTATAGCTCAAGTTATCATTTTTGAATGAACAGTCATCCATATAAGGTATGTCCTTGGCCTCCCTGAGGCAACTTTTTATTCCTCATGAATACTGACACGTATGTGGGATGTGTACGCGAGCTGCCTGTAATGGATGTCTGCCTCAGACACATGGAAGATAGCGATATAGCATATGTAATGGAATGTATGGAAGAGGCTGCGCTTTGCTCAGTGACCGAGGAGGAGCGAGCCGAGAGCGATGGGTGGATGCCCGCATTGCGGAAGACAGTAGCCGCCCTCTACGACGGGCGGAGAGATAACGAGATATTCATCCTCTGGAAAAAGAATGAGCGGATCGGGATGATATGGTTGGGCCTCTGGGAGGACGAGTTCACACACGTCCCCGCCGGTTTTCTGTACGGTATCTATGTCCGGGAAGACATGCGCAGGTCCGGCTTGGCTAGATGGATGATTTCCTTCGCAGAGGACTGGTGCCTTGAAAGAGGGCTGAACAGACTCTGTCTCAACGTTGGCAGCGAGAATGAAGGGGCCATACGCGCCTACCGGAGCATGGGCTTCCGTCCACGCTCATCGATTCTTATTAAAAAGCTTAGATGAGGCGCAGATAACGCTCTTGGTAAGGATCCTGACCGAATATGAAGAGGAGCCATCGTCTCAGTGGAGCTTTCTCGGCATAGGGAGGAGTGAAAAACTCCCTTACCGGAGAGCGGAGAAGATAGAAGAGCATCAACGTCATGACCGCCACTACTAAATAGGCGCTGACCTCAAGGGTCTGTGCTAGCCACACCGTCTCCCTACCGCCGATGAGGGAAATAATTGAGAAAAAAATGTAAATCAAGCTCAGACGGCACATGTTCCTCCATGCGCGTCGGTTGCCTGAAGATAGGCGGAAGGTTGTAACCATCTGCGCTGTGTAAAGATAGAAGAGTGCTGCTAGGAATCCTACATAGAGGAGTGTCTCCGACCTGCTCTCTGTATCCGTAAGCACACGAGGGATGGATTGCAAGATGCTTATAAAGTAAAGTGAGGCAAATAGAAGTGTTGCCACGGCCAGCAAGGGAAGGGCCTTGGGCCTGGGCCTAGAGACAATGGGCCTGGGAGCGTGGCCTATTGTCACCCCTTTCACTCTCTCAATCGCCTCATCGACTATCTGCCCCGGTCTGAACATCAGTTTATCCCATAATATCCGAAGTCGGAATAAGGTTTTAACACTTAGGAATAAGAGTTTTGGTTATTGAAAACCTGAATTCATTGTGCCGTGAGGTGACCGCCAAGATGCCAGAATTGAGTAAAAGAGCTCCTGCAGTTCTTTTGCAGCAACGTGGTAAACAGCTTAAAAACATTGAGTGATAAAGGTTCACATGCCTCCCTGTGATAGTTCGGACGTAGCCAACCGCATCCTTCTTAACATCCACAGAAGAGAGAGAAGCGATGTGATCATCGAACCGCTGCTGGTGCTGGTGGTAATGTTCTCTTTTCTGCTAGTGGTGAATTACGCCACATTCCATACACTAAGCGTGACTAGTGATCGCGGAGGCGCCCTTGACCTATTCTTCAGTCTCAGCCTATATCTTGCTTTACATTTCTTGATGATACTCGCAGCTTTCTATCTGCTTATGAGTCGCAACGAGAAACACAGCCAAAGGGAGAGGGAGTTACGCTCCCTTCTCATAGAATACGTACGCTGCCGTGCGGAGGAGACCTCTGTAGAGAACGAGCTGCGGTCGATGATAGAGATCGATCGACAGATAGCAAAGAAAGAGAAACCTGCCCCCTCCGTGCTGACGGCTTTTCTCATCGGGCTCCCTCTCTTTGCTATGGTCCTGATGGTGGAACCTGCCTTCACCAATATTGCGCTATCAACCGGTGCTGCATTATACGTGATAGCATGCCTTGTGCTGCTTTACGCCATGTGGAATGTAACAGACTTCCCACGAAAACATGAACGCGAATGGATACGATTCCAGAAGGCCGCCGTGGCCGCTTTGGAGAAGATGGGGGTTAACGGCCTCGTTCCTATGCGTAAGACGGTGGGGATACGATCCTTCACGATCTTCTTGCTAATCTCGGTGATCACGGCCGGACTGTTCTTTTCTATATGGACATGGTTGCTGCTCAGAGATATGAACGCTCATTTCCAAGAGCAGTGGGCATTCGAGTGGTCGCTGATAGAGTCCCTACGCAAAAATGAGTCAGGGACTGCCTGAGTTCGCTGGATCTCCGCTAATAGACGATAGGTCTAAGAAACGAGAGCCGCGTGGGGCCTGTACCTCCACAACGGTGATTAGATTTTTACGTCTCTTTGCCGTTCATAACAAAGATGAAAACGGCCATAGTCACAGGGGCTAGCAGAGGCATTGGCAAGGCTGCGGCCGATCTCTTTGAGAAAGAGGGGTACGATGTCCACCGTGTGAGCACGGCCGTTCTGGACGTGGCAGAGCGAGATGCTGTGGAACGTTATGTGTCGAATTTTAAAGAAGTGGACCTTCTGATTAACTCTGCTGGGATAACCAGCAAGGGTCCCACCGAGACCATGGATCCAAAGGAGCTTCAGAGAGTATACGAAGTAAACGTCCTGGGAACCGTCAATTTCTGTCAATTAGTGCTGCCGTTGATGAAGAGAAAAGGAGGATATATCTTCAATATTGCCTCTCTGCGCGGCATCCATTACAGCGGCAACCGGGCGGCTTACAATATGAGTAAAGCTGCCGTACGGGCATTCACACTCACCCTAGCCAAAGAGGTTCGCGAATACGGTATCAAGGTGACCTGCATCAATCCTGGATATGTTTTCACCGATATGATTTCCAAGAGGATCAGAGAAGAGGGACTTCAACCGGATGACCTGCTCACTCCTGAGGACATCGCTGCCACCATGCTCTATCTTACCAAACTGTCCCCAGGTGCGGTGGTGGAAGAGATCAGTATGGGGGAAATATGGGAGTAAGACGCCCTAAGCGAAAGGGTGGGTCGATCGAAGCGATAAGGTTGAAGAACGGCGGTCATACTCCTCGATAAAAAGATAACTGTGAGAGTTGCCGCTCCGACCCGGCATAAGTTCCGGAAGCTCTGTGCGGATCTCCTAAAGTTGGGCTCTCGTAGCAACGAGAGCCTCATCGATTTACACTTTGAGGTGCCCCGTTTGACATGATTAGGAAGCGGATCTCATTCGACGAATTCCACACAATTGCGCTCTACACTTCTAAAGCGGTTTTTGGAGAGCATACCCGCTTCCATCCATGCAGCTGTGAGGATGCCGGCCGGGACTAGGCAGTTGGCGCTCATTTCCTGCTCCTGATAGGTACGGATGACGGCCCCGTTCTTTTTATCGGTTAGGTCATTCATTGTCAAAGGCGGCAGGAAAGTGGCAAAACGGCACACGTTCTGACAGTCGGAGTTTATCTTTACGTCAAACTCCATTTTATCATTCATCGTCACCTCGATGTAAGAGGTCTTACCACACGTGTTGCTCTTCACCCTGACCTTAGAAGACATTTGATCAAAAGGGAACTCTCCTCTAAGAAAATAATTGTTTTGGAAATGTCAAGCGTTTCGCGGACAGTCTTTTGAACGCCTTTCGCAAGCATTCACAGATTTCTCAGTAAAAGGTATCAATATTTTAGTTCAATGTCACAAACATGACGAGCGAATTGAGCAGAGAAATACAAGAGATGTGCCGGAACATGGGAGCCGATGTCTTCGGTATCGCCGATGCATCGGGTTTCCTGTCTCCTGATTATCAGGGAAAGAGACCCCAGGAGGTCATGCCCACTGTGAAAAGTGTTATCGTAATAGGTGTAGTTCTGCCCCGCGGTACCGTCAGAGAACTGCCTAAAGGAAGGGCAGAGTACACAAACACACTTATGGCAGCCACAGCGATCCTCAGGACCATTGCCTTCCGTACCGCACGCGTTCTCGAGGATCAGGGGTACTTGGCATCGATCATACCGGTCGAAGGCAGTGAGTTCGGTTATTGGTACGCCGACAAAGACACCCTGAAAGCGGACATGTCTACCAAGTATGCGGCCTATCTCGCTGGACTCGGCAGATATGGTATCAGCAACCTACTGCTCCTCTCCAATATCGGGCCTGGGGTAAGGATGACGGCGGT
>DUKW01000090.1 GCA_013329105.1 Candidatus Methanomethylophilaceae archaeon
TAGGGCTCAATAAAAGTCAGGATATTTCCGTCATCATCGACTACGATGGCGGTGAGGCCCATCTCGTCTCTCAGTGGCGGCTGTACAAAAATGACACCTTCATCAACCAATCTGGCATGCAGGTCGTAGATACTCTTTGTGGCCAGATAGAGTCCCGTCTCACCACCGATCAGCTCTGGCGATGACTCCCTGAGCATCAGCATCTGCTCACCACAACTCAAGATAGCACGACCCACCAAGGTCTTTACAATCTCCATTCCCAGAAGATCCCGGTAAAATGTCAACGCCTGCTCAAGCGAACTGACCCTCACCGTTCCCATGAAAATACCTATTGGTAGACCCTCATCACTATAGACGAAGTCTTCTCCCATAGGATTACCGAGAGGCATGATCTCATCTCTTTATCTAATCGATCGCCCCTCTTAACATTCTATCCCCTTATGATGTTTTTTATGCGAAGACTATTTTTAACAGGGTCTATATAAGGTCCATTCTATCTTTGGTGACGATATGAGCCCTACCAACGCTGTAATCACAAAGGATAATTTCAAACTAAACGAGAGTCTGGATAAGATCAAACATATAATTATGGTAATGAGTGGTAAAGGAGGCGTAGGTAAGAGCACGGTGGCCGCAAATCTAGCACTCGGTCTTGCAATGGCTGGCCATGAGACGGGCATCATGGATGTCGATATACATGGACCAAATATACCAAAATTACTTGGCATTGGTGAAAAAAGAGTCGTCGCCGAGGGCAATTACCTGCTTCCCGTATATGTTCCGCCACGCCTTAAGGTCATGTCCATGGGATTTCTTATCCAAAACGACGACACACCAGTCATATGGAGAGGACCCGTAAAGATGGGAGTGATACGACAATTCCTGGAAGATGTGCGCTGGGGCGATTTAGACTTCCTGATAGTAGACCTACCTCCCGGCACGGGTGACGAGCCTTTGAGTATAATTCAACTCATACCTCGTGTCGATGGTGCGATCATCGTCACAACACCACAGGATGTGGCTCTTCTAGATAGCCGTAAGTCCATAAACTTCTGTAAGCAGATGAACGTTCGCGTATTGGGCGTAATCGAAAACATGTCCACTCTGGTCTGCCCACATTGTGGGGGAACAATAGACGTGTTCAAACACGGCGGAGGGGAAAAAGCAGCAGAAGAAATGGGTGTACCTTTTTTAGGCCATATACCCCTGAACCCGTCCATCACGGTGGGTGGGGATAACGGTGTTCCTGCAGTGGCCGACGTCAATGGAACAGCGGGTGAGGCGTTCATGGAAATAATCGACCGCTTGCGAAAACAACTGATCGAAAAGCGTTGAACTATCTGATGTGAAAAAAGTAGGAATTGCATATGAAGATTGGTATATTGACAGAGGGGGATAATCTGAATTCATTTGTGGCCGAAGATTTTGGCCGCGCACCTTATTTCTTGATCGTAGATTCCGACACCTTTGACTATGAGGTTGTGGAGAATGAATTCAAAGATGCGGCGGAGGGAGCAGGGATGCTGGTAGCCGACGCCATATCTGAACTGGGAGTTGATGTGATTATAGTGGGAGGAATCGGTTCTCATGGTTATGACCGCCTTACCAAAGCGGGCATCACGGTTTCTTTTGACGAAGAGGGGGTTGCTGAAGAGGCCGTAAAACGGGTACTCAGAAGATTGGAGCGAATGAAAAAATTACGATGACGTTGCGATTATCGAGAAGGACGCCTCAATTTCATAAATAAAAATGCAACAAAGCTTTACTTAGAAGCCCTATCCAGAAGGCTCCATCCGGGAGGGTTAAATGTTGATCTCTGAATATAAGACATAAAAGATATAGAGCCTTCCTCTATTGGAGTGGTTCATATTTATTGAGTCTAGAAAATACATAACACATGAGCATTACCATACCTCTAAAGTGTATTTTTACGGTGAGTTGGTCCAGTTTTTCGCTGACATGGAATCATTACAATGCTAACTTTAATTTGGCATCCGCAATTTATCTAATACAGTTTTTTCTGAGTCGCGTCACTAACCGTATCTCGACGAGAGAAGGATTATTCTCAATGGGGTGTCAACACCGCAGTGACTTACCTAAACGCCTTGAAACGTGCCACGATATTGCTTCACATCCGGTGGCAGAAATCAGGTAGTTCAGGTAGTTACAGACAATATTTGGCCCCACTCCGTTTTCCTATTTGCGATTAAAGACCTCACTGATTCCACCGGAATAATGACGAAGCAAAATTATGTTGGCAGAGGTAGCCACTATCTGTCTTGAGATGGAGCCCACTCTCCACGAAACGAGGGGCAAGGACTCTCCCTCTTAAAAGATGAATCATCCCTGGTTGGATATTTTTTCCTTCTTATTTTTGGCAGAGGAGTAGTCTGATTCACGTGAACTCAATGGGTTTGGCCCCAGCTTGCGCAAATCATTTACAAAACTATTGACTATGTTCGCGTACTCATATGGTTCATCGGGGTTGACCCACTCAACACGGAAACGCCGCCCATCAAGACCCATCTGCTCCATGAGGAACTTTATAAGTTTCATCCGGCGCATTGTCCGTATATTACCGGTATTAAAATGACAATGGTTGGGTTTTCCCCCCATCAACAATACCCCATCGGCACCTCTGCTAAGTGCCTTAAGGACCCAATCTGGATTAACCCTACCAGAACACAACGTGCGAATTATACGGAAGTCTGGTTCTATCTCAATGCCCTCTGCACCTGCAGCATCTCCGGCTGGATAGGCGCACCAATGGCAGGCAAAGACCAAAGAGTTGATCATGTTGTGTTCCATCCTTTCGATAAAAGTATCAACCTGTGCTTCCATCTGTGCATTGGAGTACACTGTCATATCCATGACATTGACAGGGCAGGATGTAACACAAACACCGCAGCCCCAGCATTTATCGGGTTCGGGGTGGGATATCTTTGATACCCTTCCGTAGGGGTCAGGTATCATTGTTATAGCATCTTTATCACAAACGGTATAACATATCTCGCAACCATTGCATTTGGTTTCATCCACTATAGCATAGACCTTGTCTGCCGGCTTAACGGCCATAAGGTTGGCCATTCCCATGGCAAACTGGTCGCGTGCCTTTTTTCTGGCCTTCTCGGGATCTTTGGTATGAATGAAAGCCAACTGCTCCCGTATATTGACGGCATCTACCAGATAACGGTTAAGCCCTGCCTCCACGGCAGCGGTTCTGAACTCTTCCAAATGTTTGTCTGGTGCACATGTTGCCACTAATATCCTTTTTAGAGAGTGTTCCTTTATGTCTTTCTTGATCCCCTCGATTGCTTCCTTTCCGCAGAGTTTTGGATTCCTTCTAATTAACACCACTTGCGGGAACTCATGAGCGAAGGTTTCAAGATCATCGAAGTCAAACCTGTCACACAGACCGCTGCTATGACATTCACAAAAATATACGCCGACCCTGTCTCCAGGGTTCGGCGTGGATTTATTGTCACTCATGCCTTCCACAGACCATGCACATTACAGTATTCCCTAGCGATTGCTCCTTTTAAAGACGCGTTTTTGAAAAACGCTTGTGGAGCCTCACCGGCTTTGAGGAACTTCTTCTGAGAGCAGTCACCCTGGATCAGCTCTATCATGACGATGTGATGTTCTTCCTCCATGGGGTGGGGAACATCCCCGACCTTAACCAAAACACCATCGTCTTTTTCTTCTAGAACAGGTACATGTTTCTCAAGGCCCTTGTCGGTTTTTTTCTCGATTAAACGCTCCATCGGTGCACCGCAACAGGTGAGCGTTCCTACACCCCCCTCTAGGACCTCTACTAAATTGCCGCATTTCTCGCACAGGTATATCTCATTCCTTGACGCCATTTCTAATCCTCCTTTTGATTTATTGTAGACCGATGCTCTTGAAGAGCCTCTTGCCTACCTTACCAATCTCTAAGGTTTATAGAAATAGAAATCTATGAGATATATATCTGACCATGCAACTACGATTCATAAAGTCATAAATCAGATAGAACATTCACCTGATTATGAAGATGATAGCGTTCAACGGCAGTCATCGAACAGAAGGATATACTGCACAAGCACTGGATATTATGTTGTCCGTTGCCAGATCGGAAGGCTATGAGGTTGAAAGGATCGAACTAACCAATCTTAACATAGGATATTGCAAAGGATGCAAAGAGTGCGATAATAGGGTGGGGTGCACGCAGAGAGATGATATGGATGGTGTCTACGAAAAACTCACTGAGGCAGATCATATAATCATAGGAAGCCCTATATACATGGGCAGCGAGACGGGGGCCACCAAATGTTTCTTAGATCGCCTTTATGCTTTATTGGAACCAAAAGAGGATGGAGGATTCAGCTGCAGACTCCCTAGCGGTAAGTCGTATACCGTTGTACTGGTCTGCAGCTCATCTGATGGCCATATTGTATATCATTACCTTACCAATCGTTTCATGAGGATAATGATGGGGCTCCTAGGTGCCGATGACTTTGCCGCATTCATAGTACCGGCAACATCAAAATTAGAAAACATCAAGGAATCGACAGTATTCAGAGAGAATTTAGATAGCTTCCGTTACAGGTTGTGAGTTAAGCAATGAGTTATGACAACATTATGATCTTAGAATTGATGCCTCTCCTCTCAAAACCATCGACTATAGAACTTAGCGGAAACGGAGAGCACATAGCTGTGGTAGTATGGGATGGTAAAAAATTAAAGACAGTGGGACCGATCATTCAAAGGGAAACATATCTAAGATTTAATGGAAACGTCCACATAGATGGAAGGGTAGTCTTAGATATAGAGGGTGTAAATTTTGGCACCGCTGACTTTGCCGGTCTCAAACGTTCCATTGAAACAGGAGGACCATATTGGGTAGAAGCGGGTGTGCGCGATATAGGAGACCTCTTCGATGTCATTACTCTCTCCCCCGAGATGACCATGATTGGAACGATGGGGTTGAAAGGCCATGAAATGATGAAAGAAGCCATGGAGATATCGAACAGCTGCATACCTCTAATATACGCCTCGAATAATGAGGCTGTATTTCACAGATTCCGACTGCCGTTAGGCGAGACCATCAGAGAGATGGGCGACATAGGTTTCGAATCTTGTGTGGTCCTCGACCTTGAGTCATTAGGTAAAAAGATAAACCGTACATTTTGGTCGAAGCTCTCTCATATTATAGAGATTGTTCCATGTGGGGGAATCTTATTAACTGATGTGCCGTTCCTCAGTCGTGAGGGATATTCAACCGCAATTGTAGAACCTTCTCTACCTCAAGAGAAATCAAACTCTGCGGATTGGTGTATTGACACTGCCTGCATCACTGAGTCACCGAGGGCTAAAGGACGTTGGGTCGGTATATAAGCCATCGACCAACCGTAAACCAATCTCATAGGCTGCATCGATAACGTCGGGTCTTTCCATGATTGCGCCCTGCCGATCCACGCCAGGGACGGTTAGACAGGAGCAACAAGAGACGTTTATAGTGTTGAGAAAAGACTTTACCACAGAGGTTGAGTTTCGAAAGATAGGGGCAGCCTGGCCACCCACTGATATGAACGCCCCCTTTCTGCTCATATAAGATGGATCTGGGAAGAATTCCCTTCTAGCCCATAGACACTGACAGCGGTCTATGAATTGCTTAAGGTATGATGATAGTCCAGAGAAGTGGACGGGAGAGGATACGATGATTACATCTGCTGCATCCAGTAAAGGATATATATCCGTCATCCCGTCATCAATGATGCATTTACCGGTATCAAAGCATCTGTTACATCCCCTACAATGGAATATCTCCATCTCTGATAGCCGCACAATTCTTGTTTCCGCTCCTTTCGCCTTCGCCGCTCTCAGAGCGGTACAGAGGAGAATTTCAGTATTACCGTTGTGATGGGGACTGCCTGATATGCCAAGTACCTTTATGTTCTCAATCCTCCAGATTCTCAATTATTCTGTCTTTGAGCTCGGTATAGAAGTTGAAAGACTTTACTATATAGTCTAATGCTCCGCCTTTCATCACAGCAAAACTAAGTTCGGGATCATCAGCAGCGGTCACCATGATCATCTTCTGTTTGGGATTGCGTTGATACAAGACCTTGAAAACCTCTAATCCATTACCGTCGGGTAGATAATAATCGATAATTATCAAGTCATAATCTTTTTTAATGGCTTTCTCAAGGGCCTCCGCCTTTGTCATTGCGGTATCTATTTCAAAGATGTCATTAGACAAATGATTTACCATTAACTCCAGATGAGCTGGATTGTCCTCGATTATGAGTAATTTAAATTTGCCCTCCATCCTTACACAACCACACCCTATATCACCACACCTGTAAATGATTGACTATTGTAGATATCTTTGATAAAGGATTCCAATAGATTCACACTTGATCTGTGCTTTTTTACGCCACTTCATCAAAACTGATTTTTAAGAGTGTATTTAAATAAAACGTTCTTTTATGATTTGACTTAGATATAAGTATCCTTTCTTCACATTATCAATTGTAATAAAAAAAACTTTATATATAAGCTCCATATCTCATTCTCCAAAACTTCCGGAGGGGAGCATATTTATTCTCCTCCTTTAAACGCACATGTTCCGCCTTGCAATCCCTCCCCCCGGAAGAACCCTCTCTTCATATCGTAGTCTTATCATACTCTTATTTATCTGGACGACCGATAGTTTGAAGATAGAATATTACAATCGCTGAGTGGCGATTCGATTTATGACTGAAGATTTTTTTAAGCGAGCCAAAGCGATGGTCTTTCCTCGAAATGTGATCGTTGGCCATGATGTAATCGAGGACGTGGCTAAGGTCTGTAGGGATTTTGATCTCTCTGGGACAGGGCTCGTGGTCACAGGTAATGAGACCATCAAAGTGGCTGGAAGACATGTCTTAGATCTCATGATGGAAGCCGGTTATGAGGTTCAGCCCCACATCACAGGTAATGCCACGTTTAAAAACCTCGATCTTCTACTGAAACATGCAGATGAGATCAACGTAGATTTCCTCTTAGCTGTAGGTGGTGGCAGCAAGATCGATCTATGTAAGATGGCTGCCAAGGAGCTTAAACGACCGTTCATAAGCATACCCACTTCTGCTTCTCATGATGGTATTGCATCGGGAAGGGCCTCGATGAAAGGAGATTTAGGACCGAAATCCGTCGATGCCGTTGTACCTATGGCAGTAATCGCTGATTCTGCCATTATCGTAAAATCACCGTATCGCCTTTTGGCATCCGGTTGTGCAGATGTCATATCCAATTCTACGGCCCTAATGGACTGGGAGTTCGCCAGGCGACTAAGGAACATTGAGTTCAGCCGATCGGCGTTCGCGCTGGCGCAATATTCTGCGGAAACAATAATTGAGAATGCCGAATATATAAGACCTAATTTTGAAGAGAGTGTGTGGATAGCCATACGTCCCATAATAATATCGGGGATATCTATGAGTGTTGCCGGCAGTTCACGGCCCACCAGCGGTGCTGAGCATATGTTCTCTCATGCTTTAGATATCCTTTATCCAAACGACTCGTTACACGGAGAACAGTGCGGTGTCGGCTCTATAATGATGATGTACCTCCACGGAGGAGACTGGCAACGGATCCGAGAGGCTTTAATGCTCATAGGCGCCCCGACATGCGCCAAGGACCTTGGTTTAAAACCAGAACAGATCATACACGCCCTTACAGAGGCCCATCGTATTCGGAAGGACCGTTTCACCATATTAGGCGACAACGGGCTTACCCGAGAGGCGGCTGAACGAGTGGCTACAATAACCAAAGTCATCTAGGGGGTAGTAAAGATGGTGTTGATCACGCTTATTGGAAAGAGACAGGCAAAGGAGGGGGCCCATTTTATATATCTTGGCCCTCTCAGTGAGTGCAAGGAGTGCAGACTAAGAGGCGTCTGTTTAAATATGGAACAGGGCGCTTTATATGAGGTCACTAGACTTAGGGATGTTACACACGATTGCGACGTGCATGATGAGGGTGTATGTGTCGTGGAGGTAGAGAAAAAGCCTCGAAAAATCACCGTCCCTATGAAAGTAGCTCTGGAGGGGGGCACGATAACCTATGACGAGCCGAAATGCGAGTGTGTTGGATGTCAAAACCATCGCTTCTGCCATCCTCTGGGACTGAGACCTGGGTCCAAGATTACAATAACATCCTTAGGGAAAGATGTAACTTGTC
>DUKW01000040.1 GCA_013329105.1 Candidatus Methanomethylophilaceae archaeon
CATTATCTGTAAAACCACACAATTCCATACCAGGTGTGGCCATCAAAGTACTCTTGTCATCAACTATCACCTCTGTGATCGTCAACCCCTCTTTGCGGTATACCGATGTGCACTCCGGTGCCTTTAGAGCTGGTTCCATTACTAGGATGACCTCGACCCCCCGCTTCATCGCATCAGCGAAGCGTTCTCCATGATCTATACGCAAAGCCTTCATCTCAGGAGATGATACGAACAGACTCTTATTCGATGAATCGATCAACTCGCCAATTTTATCCAGGACCTTCTGGCGACCAGATATCGTATAGACGAGCTGGGGTGTCCCACCTTCAGATAACAACCCCTCTACCCGTCGCAACAGTGAGAAACCCTCACGAATATCAGAGACTATTTGCTCCTCTACCACCTCTAAATTGTTTATCACAAATCTAATGGGTTTTGTAGCACGGGAGCGTACCAGGTCACGATTCTCAAGGCCACGCATCACTTTATAAATAGAGGTCCTAGGCACTTCTGAGATACTGGCAATTTCCTCAGCGCTACCTTCCTTCAAGGCGATCAACGCCATGTATGCCTTGGCTTCATAATTGGAAAGCCCCAAATTGCTAAGAAGGTTGAGGATCCTTTCTTCTTCCTCTTCCGATTCTATTGAATCTGAACCTGTTGCTCTTAAGATATTTTTCATCTTTATGTATCTTCGATAGCTACACAAATATTAAATTGTGATATACTATAAGGAGAGGCTGGATGTCTTGATATGACTGCCAGGGATTATCAACTTAAGAAGGGGCTTCCTAAACAAACAACCTCTATCTGCCCAGAATGTAAAAAGCTCGTTGATGCCGTTGTGTTCGAAAGGGATGGGGCAGTC
Organism: Candidatus Methanomethylophilaceae archaeon; assembly: GCA_013329105.1. Classification (GTDB taxonomy): domain Archaea; phylum Thermoplasmatota; class Thermoplasmata; order Methanomassiliicoccales; family Methanomethylophilaceae; genus UBA9915; species UBA9915 sp9915u. The sequence goes on from DUKW01000040.1 coordinate 869, forward strand.
TTTATAAAGAAAACTTGCGAGGAGCACGGAACCTTCGAAGATGTTTACTGGTCCGATGTGGAGCTCTACTTAAAGGCGGAGGAGTTTGCATATGATGGGATAGGGGTCAAAGCACCCTGTAGTCGTTGCGATTCTAATGAAAAAAATGCCACTGTAGAAATTGGGGGAAGGCAATTCGATATGATGACGAATACCGCCCTCGCAAACATAGATCTGACTAATCGTTGCAATATGCGTTGCCCCATATGCTTTGCTAATGCAAATGCAGCAGGTTACGTTTACGAACCCGACTACGAAACAGTGGTCAAAATGTTGGAGATGCTACGGGCAGAGGAACCCATCCCTTGCACTGCAGTACAGTTCTCGGGCGGAGAGCCGACAATATATCCCCAATTTATTGACATCATAAAGAAGGCACGGGAACTGCATTTCGCACAGATCCAGGTAGCCACCAATGGTATAAGTTTTGCCAATGACTTCCAACTGCTAAAGGATGCAGTCGAGGCAGGAATGAATACTATATATCTATCCTTCGACGGAGTGAGCGACGACGTATATCTGCAAGCCCGCGATCGTAAGATGTTTGATGTGAAACTCCGGCTTCTCGACAATATACGTAAGCTGGAAAAACGTCCATCCGTTGTTTTAGTACCTACTATAGTAAGAGGGATCAATGACCACCAGGTGGGTGATATCCTAAAGTTTGCATTTGAAAATAGCGACGTCGTTCGTGGTGTGAATTATCAACCGGTGGCCTTTACAGGGAGAATCACGAAAGAAGAAAGGGAGAAGGGAAGATACACCCTCACGGACCTAGTCAACGACATAGGATCTCAAACAGGCTATACTGTCCGGGACGATTGGTATCCCGTACCTACTGTTGCTCCTATATCCAAATTCGTATCCGCTATCCTAGGCGAGAACAAAGTAACGTTTACCACTCACCCACACTGTGGGATCGCAACATACCTATTTAGAGATCAAGACGGGGAGGTTGTCCCAATACCCCGATTCATAAATGTGAAGAAATTCTCCGAAGAATTGTATGCCCTGGCTGAGAAGGCAGAGAAATCTCGGTTCAAAGGTTGGTATAAATATAAGGCTATGCGCCTTATTAAAAAATCGATCATTAAGGAAAACGTGCCTCAAGGACTGAAAGATATCAACTTCATAAACATCTTGGCAGGTGTGATGAGCGACAAAAGCAAAACATCATTGGCAGAATTCTCATGGAAGATGATGTTCGTAGGAGGGATGCATTTCCAGGACGATTATAACTATGATGTTGAGAGGGTCCGCCGCTGCGCTATTCACTATGCCACTCCAGACTTGGAGATAATACCGTTCTGTGCGTATAACGGTGGTCCCGAGTTCCGTGCTAAAGTAGAGAGCGAGCACTCGGTACCTTTGGATGAATGGAAAGCAAAAAAGGGCGGGGAACACTGTTGAGGGGTTTCAAAATGAAGGTCGTATATGAAAAATGTCTTCACTGCGGTTGTTGCGTCGGTTCGTGCAAACAGAACGCCATATACCTAAATGACTACATACTCGAGTTCAACGACGCATGCAATCGATGTCGTCGTTGTATCAAAATCTGCCCGGTAGGCGCCCTGTCATTGGAGGAATAATAATGCAAACATATGAGTGCGACATAGTGATTGTTGGTGCCGGTCCGGCTGGAAGCGTTGCTGCCAAATACGCTGCTGAAGGGGGGCTTGATGTCGTCCTTTTAGAGAAAAGAGCAGAAATTGGTGCACCACTACGCTGTGCTGAGGGTATCTCTAAAAAATGGCTTTCTGAGATAGGGATGGAGCCGGATCCAAAATGGATCTCCGCAGAGATGGATGGAGCAATCATCGTCTCCCCCAGCGGTCATACATTCAAACTAGACGAGAGTCAAGCAGGAAATGAAGTTGGTTACGTACTAGAGAGACATCTATTCGACAAAGCATTGGCTGAGCAGGCAAGCAAGGCCGGGGCCAAAATATGGTTGAGAACTGCTGCCACAGGAGTTATCAAAGAAGATGGATTGGTGACTGGTGTTTATGCCAACCGTATGGGAGAAAAGATCGCTATACGGGCAGATTGCGTTGTGGGTGCCGACGGTTTTGAATCACAAGTGGGTCGCTGGGCAGGAATCGATACCACTCTAGACCTGACAGATATGTGCAGTTGCCTGCAATATCGCATGGTAAACATTGACGTGGAGCCAAACTATTGTGAGTTCGTTCTCGGTAGTGCTGCACCAGGCGGCGGATATGTATGGATATTCCCAAAGGGAAAGGGTATCGCCAATGTTGGTATAGGGGTCCAAGGCAGTAAATGCAAAAGTGGGGCCGATGCAAAATATTACCTTGATAAATTCATAAACGAAGACCCCCGGCTAAATAAAGGGGCCGTCCTGGAGATTGTTGGCGGTGCAGTATCCACGTGTCCCGGCCTAGAGGAGACTGTAACGGACAATGTGGTCCTAGTCGGAGATGCTGCCCGTCTAATCGACCCTATCACCGGCGGAGGTATATGCCATGCTGCTCGCTCAGGGATGTATGCCGGCAAGGTGTTGACAGAATGCGCAAAGAAGGGAGATTTCAGCAAAGAGGCTCTTTCTACCTACGAAAAGATGTGGCGAGACAAGATGGAGGACAAACTTTGGCGCAACTGGATGGCCAAAGAAAAATTTGCCGCCCTCAGCGATGAAGTGCTTGATGACCTCGTACTCGCCATAAAAGAATCTGACATATCAGAGGTCAACGTCTACAATCTCCTTAAAGTCATAAAAGAAAAATATCCAGATCTCGTCGCTGAATTTGAAGATATGATCTAAACTTCTTTACAACCTTTTCTTCTTCTGGACTGTAACACCTGGCTGCTCAGTGTGCACAACGAAGGGTGTGCCACCATGAAGTTTGATGGCCTCGCAGACATCATCTGGCCTGTCAGTGAGGGCAATCATGCTCCCGCCTCCACCAGCACCAGTGAGCTTTGCACCATAGGAATACATCAAAGACGCATCCACCAATCTGTCAAGCTCCCTCCCTGACACTCCTAGTATGGAGAGAAGCTTGTGGTTCTGCGTCATCAGAGAACCTAACCTAACCATATCCTGGGCCCGGATAGCTGCCTCCCCTTCTATCGTAACACTCTCGATCTCATCAATGATCTCACGTGCAAATGCGGAGTGATCATAGTAACGACGGACCTTCGCAACTAACGGTCCTGTTGGAGCATGCACACCTGTATAACCTACCACCAATGTCATCTCAGGCACATCAATGTGCCCGACAGACCAGCGCCGATCCTCATGCTGGATGTCCCATAAATGTCTTCCATTTGGGAGATTTATCGATATCCCATGGCCGTGCGTTGAGACAGAGGTATCAAGAGGACTGGCAGAACCCTGAACCCCCAACTCCGCATCAAAAGAGCGCTTAGCACACAACCCTTCACCTTCTTCACCCCTCAATGCCATTAACGCCGCGTTCAATGAAACACAGAGAGCGGCAGAGGAGCCCAGACCTGAGCCAGAAGGAATATCTGAGTCTAACTCTATATCCAATCCTCTCTGAGGCCAATATCTACTCAGAATGAAATAAGTATAGGGGTGTTTATTGGGCTCAAAAATCTTTCCATCGAGATAGATCTCTTCCGAATGCGATACTTGGCATCTGAACCGGCGGTCTATAGCTAGTGCTAAAGCAGGTTTACCGTAAACCACCGCGTGCTCCCCAAACAAGATCACCTTTCCAGGGGCCGATGCCACGATATTGTCCATAACCGGTTTCATCGGTTCAGGGAGTACTTGGATAACTCCTCAATAATGGCATCGTTTGGACTACGCCCTCCCAATGCTTGTTTTCCAACCGTCCACCATCGTTCGTCGACATCCCTTACTGCCTGCTCGAACTCCTCATCAGACGCATAATCCTCTCTCTTGATCTTTATAAGAGTTTTATAGTTTGACTCCAGTAAATCGACATCATATCGACGGTTTACTAAAGATAGACCTATCACACTATCCAGACTCATGCTCAATTCCAGAGCCACTTCCTCAGGTATTGCTTCCATGATCATGTCCATCACATTATTGGCCGTCATAAGGAAGATCATTTCCCGTTTTGCCTCTTCCGGTTTGTCATCCTCATTCACCAGTTCATTCATAATGTCAAACCAGAGTTCCTTG
>DUKW01000163.1 GCA_013329105.1 Candidatus Methanomethylophilaceae archaeon
CGTCTTTGCTTATGCGCAACCAATTCATATCTCTTTGACCAGTATGCCAGACGCCCTCAGCGAAGTTCAGGAAATGATGTATTCTCCTTTCCAGTACAGCCTCGAAGTCAGGTTCCATATTTTTACCGTAGACCTCAACAAGTATCGCGAGGGGAATCGCTGAGCCACACGGCAGAGCATCGATATCATTGCCAATAAGCGTGATGCGTCCGTCTCTCACGTCATCCTCTTTTCTTGATACCAAAAGCTCAAGGGAATGGGAGCGCCCGCCGCCCATCTCAAGATACATTTCTTCCTTATGGATAACTTCACCCTCAAAGGCAGGCCCGTAGGGAACGGGTATGTCTATATCTGATGAACGTACCGCAACACCCCTCATCTCTATCGCCAGCTGGACCATTTGGATGGGGTCCTCACGACTGTCCAAAAGATCGGGCACCGATGGTACAGGTCTGTCGCAAACGATCACAGCCTTGTGCATAAGTGCCGCAAAGGCTAATGCTGTTCTAACTGGATCAAGTCCTCCGAAATGCAGAACCATCACTTTTGGTCTCTTCTCCAGATATGCAGAGAGCCCTCTTCTGTCGCCAGGTGATATATTGCCGAAGGACAATGCCGCCCTCAAAGCAAAATTGATAGCATGGATTATGGTGGTATATTTTCCAAGAGGGTAGGTCATCCTGTCCCACCCCATGCTTACACTGCAGTTTTCAAGCTGGGTGATCATCTCATCGGCGACCATTACAAGAAGGCCTTTAGATTGGCATTCTCTCACGACGTCTTTCGCTGCCTGGGGCGAAGGGGGTGTTCCCATAAGGAGCATGCAGCCGGGTATGGTATCATCAACAAAAGATAAGCCAAGCTCTCTTAGTACGCGGTCAGGAACGAAACCATAATCAGTTTGATCTTTATCCGGATTGTACAAGTATCGAAGCGCCTCGATGGTCTCGCAGGCGTACATGGCAAACTCACCCGCCTTTAATGCCTCCTCCAATCCCACTGACGATGGAATTTCTACCAACATCTTCTGAAGGATGCTCAGGGTATCGGAGACCGTAAGCCAATCTTTTCCCAACCAGGCTGTGAAGCAGGGCATACCGTAGGCTGTGTTGGGGTATTCCAATCTCTTGCTACCATGTTTTAGTATCGCATGCTCCAAGTGCCGTATGGCAATCTCCATCGCCGCCTTTGCGCCAAACTGGGAGTCTTTTATCAGGTCCTGCAATGATGAAGAGGAAGGTTTCAACTCATTATCGAGCGGCGGGGTCATGCTATCTTTCAGCATCCCTCCGAAAAAACCAGGTCCGCATGAACTCAGAAAGTGGCGGTGGTTCTCCTCAAGCCCATCTCCTTGGTATATCACGGTGAAACCCATGAGCACCATCGCAGCGGCCATATCGGGGGCGTCGGGAAACACCAAGAATGAACCTTTCTCGCCAATCTCTTTGAAAGCTGAAAGCAGCGCTCTAAGGGCATCCCCCCTCGAAGCAAGTTTATACACATGGTGGTCCTTAGTAAAAGTGTTGATCTCTTCCTCTCCACCCCCAACGAAGATAATGTATCCAGCTGAAGCCAGTGTATAGATATCTTCCTTTGAGTAATGATCCTTAATCACAGCCGCGATTCCGACACAATCTCCTGCTGCTATAAGGTCATGAAGATGACTGAAAGGAGAACCATCTGAAAGCTTGGCCAGCTCTGCATTTAGATCATTGAAGGTCTTGCCCTCCCCACCGTTTAAGATGGCAGCAGCGACGATCTCCGATCCGATGCGGCTTATTCCGGAGGCCGCCAAGGAACATATGCTTGGAACAAGATCTCCACTCTCCGAATAGAAGGGTCCATATATCAGATCCATAACATCTGATCTTAAGAGCGGTATCACCAGTTCCTTACCATCGTCCAGAGCATCAGCGAGGGTGACCGAAAGACCCAACTCCTTCTTCAGCCGCTCTTGGGCCTCAGCATCTAATCCCTTTAACATAATATATGCTCTTTCTACAGAGGAACATTTTTTATTGATTCACTCACCACCCTCATTTTGACGACAGACAAATTTCAAGGCAGTGACACATATTTAAAGATGTTCGATTTCAGAGATCCACCGAACTGTACTCTGTCATATCATAATAGCCGTCCAGATCTTGAAGGTAGTTTGATATTCTACTACGCAGCCCTTCCTGATCTGGACAACGGCTGATATCTGCTACTGTCTCCAAAACCATGCGTTGGTGGTACATATGAACCTTCGTAAATACAGATAGAAGATTGACTCCTTCGTCGGCGAGGGCTTTAGTCACATTATAGACTGAGCCGGGACTGTCTGGGATTGAGAAGGAGATATGAACAAGACGGCTCTCTCTTCTGAGGAAGGTGACGGTCAGTATCCAGTTATCTGGATCGGCAACGATCATCACAGTACTACCGTTGACGTCTCCTAACACCTCCAGGAAAGGATCCGGGATAAGGTATCCCTCTTTGTTGAGCGGGTCGGGTCCAGCCCTTTTTTGCTCTACTTTACCGCTTACGCTGGAATAGAGGGAACTGCCGCGGCTGAATATCCTGCCGATTTCCGATCTCTGAACCTCTACATGGTCCAGTTTACTGACGCTAGGATCGCCTTTTTTGATCCTGGCCATGAAGTCCTCCTCTATAAGGTCCAGCTCAGCGTAAAAACCAGGGTCTACCAGTATTTTCCATACCATTCCAAGATCGGATATAACACTCAGGGAAACGGAGTTCAATATGTTGACACCACGGTCTGACAGGAATTTGGCGGCCTGAGCCAGAGCCCCCGGGACATCTCTCATATGTATCGTGACGTGAGAAAGGTTGCGATAACTGTCTGGGCCGAATGCCGATAGGATGAGCTCATAGCTTTTGCTACCGCTTTGATCATAACGGAAGAGTACACTGTAGACCTGGTTGCCCTCAAGCATACCCATGGCCTCGGCCAGTCTTCTGTCGATGGGGATGGTCGAACCCTTTACCTTAGCGAAGTTCCACAGTTGCATCTTATCACTCGCAGGCCCTTTATGCGTTTTTTGGTTTAAATTCAGTCCCTCCGGTTTATGTACTTGACTGAAGTGAGAGGTCGTGTCCAAATAGGATGTTCCTCACTCATATATTCCAAGTCGCGGATCAGATTGGCCACTGATGCCTCATCTAGTGAATCCAGGCACTCTCTAAGTCTAGGAAGAAGCCATGTGTCCGCTCTCCTGCTCAATGGACTCATCCGTGTTGCCATCTCCACCAGTTCAATACATTCCTCCAGTTTTGCACCGGCTTTTTCTAAGAGCATGGTCCTTTCTTTTAGCTCTTCATCGTTCATTTACAGTCCCTCTCCAAGGGGTAAAGGGCGGGCTACTTTCTCTGAGCTTACCCCGATATCATAGCTCTTAGTATAGCCGTACAGCCACTCGGGGACCCTGTTTTTTCTATAATCCAACGGGCAAGCGCAGACAGGGTGTTCGGATCCTATATTCTGTCCCTTGATGTGCGGTACAGTGTTTCCAGGTCCGCCAATTTCCTTTTCAGAACTAGTTGGCGGGACATTTTGAGGCCCAACCCTTCCTTTTAACACAGATACCATTATTTGCTCAAGGGCGGCCCGAGATAGTATTGTTGAATTGTTGTACAAAATACTTCTCAGGATCTCCTTTAGTCTGCCGTCAGGAAGGTTCTGCAAGGTCATAATTGTATGATTAACTAAGCTGTACAATTAACTTACTCTATGATAACCTTAATGAATGATTGAAGGATACGAATCTCATATGCGGGGGTTGCCGAGCTGGATAAAGGCGCGGGACTTAAGACACATTATGTGTAAGAAATCCCGTCCCGAAGGGGTCCGTGGGTTCGAATCCCATCCCCC
>DUKW01000035.1 GCA_013329105.1 Candidatus Methanomethylophilaceae archaeon
TGATGTCCCTTGCGAGGAACAGCATCGTTAGGGATGCCTCTCTGAAGATAGTGGAAGAATCAAAGAAAAACAATCTTCCCACAGTGATAGGAGTCACTGGTCCTTTCACGATCGCTGGACACCTGGTAGGTACTGATGATCTGCTTTTAGCCCTCTTACTTGAGCCGGATTACGCCAAGGAGGTTGTCGGCTTCACAGCAGGTTATATGAAGATGTGGCTGAGGGAGGTCGATACCTGGGGTGCGGATACCATACAGATGAGCGAACCCACGGCATCATATGACATGCTCAACCAGGAGATGTTCAGGGAATTCGCTCTGCCTTATCTTCAGGATATATACCGGGTCATGGATAACACTATGAAAGTTCTCCATATCTGCGGGAATATGCTGCCCATGCTTGATGAGATGGCTGCCACCGGCGCCGACGGCTTGAGCGTGGAAGAGAAAACCGATCCGTACGAAGCGGTCAAGAAAGTGAATAAAAAGGCCGCACTTATAGGAAATGTCGGGGTCGTAAAGCCCCTATTGCAGGGGACCCCAGAAGATGTAGTGATAGCGACCAAAAGAAGCATGGATGCCGGGTTCAACATAATATCGGCGGCCTGCGGCCTCTCTGCTCTCATAGATCGCGAGAACCTGCTGGCAATGACCCGAACCGTAAAGGGTGAGTGAAGAAACCTTTTTCTTGTCCCTCAGACAGAAACCTCTTACCTTATCTCTTTATTTTTAAGCAGTTTCGTCTTATCTGAGAGGTAGTCAGCCACTATTGCCCTTAGCCCCTTTCTTATTATCGTATTCAATGTGGATTTACAGCATCCTATTCTTTCACTGAGCTCAGCGAGTTCCATCTTGCGAGGTACGTTAAAGTATCCAGCGTCCAATGCGATCTTCAGTATCTCTTCTTGTCTCTCGGTTAGGAGTGGCTCCACCTTTGTGACATGCGACCATATCACCTTTGTTCTGTAACCCTCCGATTCCATAGCGTTTATCAGACTGCCAAACATTTCGTTACTGGGACAGAGCAGCATCATCTCCGTCAATGTTTCAGAGAGCACCCTACTTGATATGATAAAGGAGTCGTGTTTCGCTATGGCGTGAGAGAGCTTGCAACCTTTGATGGAGACGATCGCTAGTGACTGCCGCTGTGATATGGACTGGATATGGGCGAAACCGTCCTCACTATCTCTGACCACAGACCCTATGTCGCCGTTATACAGGTCGGAGGCGGTAATCAACATCAAAGAGTGGGATGAGTTGTCGCCAGACGGTGCACATCTGACCGTTTCCACGCTCACTCGCCCATCGCTGATCGATATTGGTAGAAATTTATGACAGAGGGGCCTTCCTTCGGGCATCATCACCAGGATCTTTACGGTGAGCATACAGTTCAATGCACAAGGGCTCTGCATAAAGGTATCGGTATTAACGACGGTTTTAACGGGTATTTTCACAGAACGCCGCAACTCCCGAAATCGGGTCCCGATCCCGCGCTGATGGAACCTCCATGGATGCCTGTGGGACACAATGACAATTCGCCCAGAAAGAGATTGTAGGCAGTGATTTATGCACAAAGAATGCCTGAGCTATGGTTAAACATTCCTTTTTAAAAACCACGATGCAGACCGAAACGGCGGGCTATATCTTTGACTCTCTCCACTTCTTCACGGTAGACGGGGCGCCGCAATTCTTCATATTCAGATATGGAAGCTTTATGTTCCGGGCGGTACTGGGCCATGATATTAACATAAGTGTCTTTGGAAATCGCGCTTATGATACGCATGACCTCTTCGCTGCCGGCTAGCCCACCAGGTAGCACGAGGTGGCGGACGAGCAGGCCGCGGACAGCAATGTCTTTTTCTATCATAAGATCGCCCACCTGACGGTGCATCTCCTTAAGGGCAGAGTATAAAACCGCCGTATAGCTCTTTACATGAGACAGCTTACCTGCGATCTCGTCGTTACCATATTTCGCATCGGGCATGTATATATCCACAACCCCGTCTAGCAAGCGCAAGGCCCCTACAGAGTCGTAACCCCCGCTGTTATATACCAAAGGTATGCAAAGTCCTGCAGATGCCGCCTCGCCCCCAGGACCTGCGGCACTACGTGCGACGGTGATACCAGATTGATGTTATGGCATCCCATATCTTGGAGTCGGAGCATGATTTCTGCCAACATCTCGGGCGGCATCTCCACGCCTGCATCCCCCTGGCTTATCTCATGATTCTGGCAATAATCACATCGCATATTACAGCGCGAAAAGAATATAGTCCCGGATCCATTGATACCCACCAACGGCGCCTCCTCGCCGAAATGCGGGCCGTAAGCCGATACCATAGCGTACTGTCCCGTGCGACAATACCCTCTCTCATCGCTGAAGCGATCAACACCGCATCGATGCGGACAGCAGCAGCAATCACCTGGATACACTTTGGCCCTCTCTGCCCTTTCCTTTAATTCACCTGTTTTCATTAACGAAAGATACGATACCTCAACCATCTATCTCTTTGAGAATATCTCAGAAGGAAGAGAAATCGATTATGGTCAGAATTATAAAAGCCGAACCGGATAATCGTTTTAAACCGGAAGTCATTACACGGTAGTAGGCGACTGTAGTCTAGCGGTCAGGACCGAGGCTTCCCAAGCCTCTAGCCCGGGTTCAAATCCCGGCAGTCGCACCAACTACAAGCTTACAGCTAGAGAAAAAATATTCGTAGAGAGAAGAACGAAATGGCGTCGCTAGAAGATAAAATACCGATTATTGGCATATCATGGATTGATTTGATTGCAGCGCTCTTAATCCTAATAATAGGATATATAGTTGCAAAGTTCATCGTTAATATCTTCAAAAGAGGACTGCACAGAAGCAATATGCCGGAAATGGCGGCAGACTTCCTGTCCCGCCTTCTCTCTATAATACTCTATCTAGCTGTCTTCCTTACATTCATATCGGCCCTTGGCATCAACGTCAGTTCCATCGTGCTAGGTCTCTCTGCAGCCATAGGTTTAATAGTGGGTCTGGGAATGCAAGACACCGTTGCTAATCTGACGGCTGGGATATGGGTGGCATTCCTAAGGCCCATGGACATCGGAGACTTCGTAACGATTAACGGACAGAGCGGAACGATACGGTCTGTAGGACTCATGAAGACAGACATGACTACGCCGGACAATAAATTCATAACCATACCCAATAAAATGCTGATGAGCTCGCCTGTAATCAATTTCTCGCGTATGGATACGCGCAGGGCAGCCGTTGATGTGTCAATAAGCGATAAGTCTGATATCGATCTCGCCATCAAAATTTCCATAGACCTTATGCAGAAGCATCCTAAGGTTCTCCAAGAGCCAGCACCAGAAGTGGTTATCAATGGGTTAGAGAATGCTTCCTTCAACCTGCAACTCCGATGCTGGACACTCAACGAAGATTTTTGGAGGGTTACTTGGGATCTTAGGGCAAATATCATCAAGGAATTCCGGGAGAAAGGTATCGAGACGGCCTCCCAACGGGTAGATGTGCGCATAACGGAAAACTGATCTTCGGCCGCCTAAGCAAAAGCTGCCCTAAGCTTTTATCTCGGCACCGCCTATGATAAAGTTGAGTTTATGATAGAGATAGATGGCTCGCTTGGAGAGGGAGGGGGACAGATCGTCCGTACCTCCATCGCCCTCGCCACTCTTACTGGAAAAGACCTTCACCTCATTAATATAAGGGAGAATCGCCCCACGCGCGGGCTTTCAAGGCAGCACTGCGCTGCAATTAATGCAGTAGCCGAGTTCAATGGCTCACGAGTCTCCGGTAATGTACCCAACTCTACCGAGTTGATATTTCGTCCCGGGGAGGGTGGGCCTAAGGAAATATCCTTGGACATAGGCAGTGCTGGAAGCATAAGCCTGGTTCTACAAGCCGTTCTTCTGAGCGCCCAATCGCATGATTCCAAGGTAGTCGTCGACATTAGAGGCGGCACGGATGTCAGATGGGCCCCTCCAATCGACTTCTATCCGCAGGTGATGTTTCCCCTCTTAGCTCGAATGGGAATACATGCTAAGATGAAGATCGTAAAGCGGGGCTTTTATCCTAAAGGAGGCGGCGAAGTACACGTAGAAATCAAACCCCCTAAACATATAGATCCTCTATGCATCGACGAGCTTGGTGCCCTTCGAGAAATAGATGCAATAAGCTATTGCCAGAATCTTCCGGAAAGGGTCTGCAAAGAGATGGCCCGGTCCTGCGAAGAACTGCTTTCCGACTTTGCGCCACTGAATGTCGAACACGAATTGCGTCACGATACTTCAACCGGCGCAGGCATCTCACTGGTAGCCTCGTTCGAGCATGGTCC